>NZ_PIZC01000058.1:130727-178582 GCF_019325145.1 Actinomyces sp. 594 | reverse complement strand
CCCCGTGCGGCCCTGCCTCGCCAGGGCCGCGCCCGCCAGGTATGTATCCACCACCTGCACCCGACGGCGCTTGCAGTCGCCCCCACCTGGGACGCCGATGAGCCTCCGCTGCCCTTCTCCGGTGCCGGTGACAGCCGGGTGGTCTCCTTCGAGCGGCTGGCCAATCGCCGCAATCGGGGGCTGCCCGTACACGGCGGTACGGATTCCGCCTCCCGTGCCGCCCAGCGCGTGGGTGTGATTGCTTGTACTCGTGCCCCCGGCCTCATAGAGCAGTTCGCGCGCACGGGCGCTGTGGTGGTCCTGAACCCGGAGCGCGACGGCATTGTCCGCGCCGCCGGCGACCTCGGTGTCGCCCAGGCCATTGTGCTGCCCTGCGATTCTCGGGCCGCTGCCAGTGCTCATGAAGCCGCCCGGTTCCTGGCCGCGCGCTCCGCGGTGTCCTCCGTGCGCGGTGCCGGGAGCGGCGAGGCCGCCCGCACAGTTCCGGATGGCGTGCGCCTGCTGGTGTGCGACACCGATGACGAGGCGCGGGTGCTGGCGGCAGCCGTCGCCGTCGCCGGACAGACCGAGAATGCTGAGCTCGGTGCGCTGGCCACCCGCACGGGAAGCGTGGCTGCCGGCGTGCGCACAACGGCCCTGACCGGATCGGAGGCCGAGGCGGACGCAGTCGCTGCCACCCTTACCGCCGTGCTGCGCCCAGACGATGAACTCGTCACCGTGATTCTCGGCCGTGAGGCCTTGCCCGATGTCGGCGCCATGGCGGCCGCCGCCGTGGTCCGCTACGCCGAGCAGCAGGGCCTGTTACCCGACACCATAGAGATCGTCATTCACGCGGGCGCCCAGGCCGCCCCCGACGTCCTCATCGCCATTGGGTGAGCCGGCGCCCATGACCCCCGAAGCCGGCAATCCTCCCGGGCGGCGTACCCCCCGCGGCGCCGTACCCCTGCTCGACCGCCCGCTGGACCGGCTCCTGGGAAAGGCAACCGCCGCCCAGCTCGCCAAGCAGGGGCTGAATACGCCCCGCGCCCTGCTGCGCCTGTATCCGCGCCGCTATGACATGTGGGGGGACCTGACCGACCTGCGCACCCTGAAGGACGGCGAGCAGGCCACCATTCAGGCGCAGGTGGTACGTGCGGCCTCGCGCCGCACCCGGGGCGGTAGGCCTCCTGCCCTGCTGGAGGCCACCGTCACCGACGGTAGCTCCAACATGGACCTGGTTATGTTCGGCAACCACGGCCAGATGCGGCAACGCGCCGAAAAGCTGGCCCCCGGCACCACCGTGCTGCTGCACGGCAGGGTCGGGCTCCACCACGGACGCAAGCAACTGGCCGGGTCCCGCTTCCAGGTCCTGGATGAGCTCGATGACGCCGAGCGTGAGGCGCTCCTGGCGCGGCCCATGCCGATTTATCCCGCCACCGAGTCCATGCCCTCCTGGATGGTGTCCCGAGCGGTACGCACCATACTGGAGCAAATAGGCCCCGAGGACGTGCCCGAGCCACTGCCCGAGCAGGTACTCGCCGCGGAGGGACTGATTGACGCCTACACCGCCTACAAGTGGGTGCACGCCCCTGAGGAGGCTGCTCAGTGGCGCGCCGCCCGCCGCCGCCTGCGCCACGAGGAGGCCCTGGTACTGCAGACCGCCCTCGTGCAGCGCCGCCTTCAGCACGCCGCTGAGCACACCTCCGTGGCGTGGCCGGTCCCCGGCAGTGACTCCCTGCTCGCTGACCTCGACGCCGCCCTGCCGTACTCCCTCACAGCCGGGCAGACACGCGTAGGTGCGCAGATCGCCGACGCCCTTGACTCCACCGCGCCAATGCAGCTTCTTCTTCAGGGGGACGTAGGCAGCGGCAAGACCCTGGTCGCACTGCGGGCCATGCTGCAAGTGGTAGGCGCCGGAGGACAGGCCGCCCTCCTGGCGCCCACGGAGATCCTGGCGGCCCAGCACCGGGCCTCCCTGGAGGCCCTGCTGGGCCCGCTTGCGCGCGCAGGCATGCTCGACGGCGGGCAGCGCGCCACCCGCGTCCGGCTGCTGACCGGCTCCACCCCGCCGGCGCAGCGCCGCCAGCTGCTGGCGGACCTGGCCGGCGGGGAGCCGAGCATCCTGGTGGGCACGCACGCCCTGCTGTCGCAGACGGTGCAGATCCCCCGCCTCGGGCTCATCGTCGTTGATGAGCAGCACCGCTTTGGCGTGGCCCAGCGTGACGCCCTGCGCGAGCGCGGCGGCGTTACTGATCCCACCACGCTCGCGCAGCGCACCCCGCATCTGCTGGTGATGACAGCCACACCCATTCCCCGAACCATTGCCATGACCGTGTTCGGAGACCTGGATACGGCGGTACTCGACGAGCTGCCCGCCGGCCGCAGCCCGATCACCACCCGGCTGGTGCCCTGGGAGCGTGAGTCCTGGGTGGAGCGTATCTGGCGGCGCGCAGCCGAGGAGGTGGCTGCAGGCGGGCGCGTGTATGTGGTGTGCCCGCGTATCGATGCCAACGACGCCGGGGCGGACCCGGAGGAACCGGACCCGCAGGCCACGGCGCTGCTGGACGAGGCCGGCGGCCTCCCGCCGGAGGAGGCCGCGGCACGGCCGCTCGCCGCCGTAGTCGACTGGGCACAGCGCCTGGCTGACGAGCCCGCGCTCGCGGGAGTGGGTATCGGCGCATTGACCGGCCGAATGACTGCGGCCGAGAAGGACACCGTCATGGCGGACTTCGCTTCCGGGCGCACCCCGGTGCTGGTCAGCACTACCGTGGTGGAGGTGGGCGTGGACGTGCCGGAGGCCTCGATGATGGTGATCCTGGACGCTGATCGCTTTGGCCTGTCGCAGCTGCATCAGCTGCGCGGGCGGGTGGGGCGTGGCGAGCGGGAGTCCGTATGCGTGGCGGTGACCGGGGTGCAGGTCGGCAGCCCGGCATACCACCGGCTGAAGGCATTCGGAGACATCACTGACGGTTTCCGCCTGGCGGAGGCGGACCTGGAGTTGCGTAGCGAGGGCAATGTGCTAGGTGCTGCCCAGTCGGGGCGGCGTAGCGACCTGGACCTGCTGCGCGTCTCCCGTGATGGCGCGCTCATCGCGCGGGCGCGGGCGCAGGCGGAGGCGGTCATCGCTGCCGACCCGACCCTGGCCGAGCATCGGGACCTGGCCGCCGCCATCGCCGACCGGCTGGACGAGGAGGCTGGCGCCTACCTGGAGCGGTCCTGACACGCTGGCGCGCACCGGTGCGGGGTCGGCGGGCCGAATCGTCCCGGCCCGCGGCGCGGGCGGGCCGATCAGTGCCCGGCCGACCCCGCGTCGGCCGAGGCGCCGTCGTCGGAAGTGCCGTCGTCTTCGGGCTCGGCGAACCAGAGCGTGGTCTCCCCGTATTTTCGCTCGGAGAAGCAGCGCAGCCCCGCGGGCCAGGACGGCTCGGGGGAGCGCGAGGAACGCTCGACCACGACCACCGCGTCCGGTGCCAGCCAGGGGTCCTGGTGGCGGGGGAGCGGGGCCAGCATGGCGGCCAGGGCGGCCTCGTCGACGTCATAGGGCGGGTCTAGCATCACCAGGTCCACGGGTGCGCCCGCGGGACCGGCCAGGAAGGCCTCCACCTTCGCGGTGGCGCTGCGCACGCCGCGCAGGCCGAGGGCGCGGATGTTGGCGTCGCACACGCGGGTGGCGCGGCGGGAGGCATCCACAAGGGTCACGTCCGTGGCACCGCGGCTGGCCGCCTCCAGGCCGAGTGCGCCCGAGCCGGCGCACAGGTCCAGCACGCGCGCATCGGCGACCACCCCGTAGTGCTCGAGCCGGCCGAACAGGGCCTCGCGCACCCGCTCGGAAGTCGGGCGGGTGCCGGCTGCGGGCACCTCGATCCGGCGCCCACCGGCGCTCCCGGCCACAATCCTGGTCATGGGGCGAGCCTAGAGGACTGATCCCCGAGACGCGGACCGAGAGGGAACGGTGCCGGGCCGGCTCCGCACCGCCGCAGTCGAGGGCGGAGCAGGGCGCCGCACGCTTAGCCGAATGTCTGAAGGTAGGGATCCGCGTGATTCTGCGGTTTGTCTGCCGGGTCAGGAGTGACGGGAAGTCTCCTGCGTGCGCCGGTCGCCTCGGCGCACGCAGGAGCGTCCACACCCGTTCACCCTCAATTCAGCGATTCCGCGTAGTTCCAATGAAAAGCTTTAAAATGGTGGGCTGCTAGCGGAGGCCTGAGCGTGCGGGGCAACCGTTACCGCCCCGCGGTTCCGGCTGACGCGTAGCTATCGACCTCGACCCGTCACTACTACCGGCCCGGGTGTGGGGCTGAGGGCGTGCGCTGCGTGCCGGCGAATGGCTCCAGTACCACTAGGCTTGGGGCGGATACGCGAACGCCGGGGTGACACCGGAGACACTCCGTTGGGATCGGGAGGAAGACACATGCCGCGCACCGTCATCGGAGCCGCTGACTTCGATCAGGGCATGCAGCCCGAGGCCGGGGCGGGCGGCCGGACCATGCACCCCTGGCTGCTCCCCACCGTGCCCGGGCCCGGCCGCGGCCGCCACTTGCCGCCGCGCGCCTGGGTCGCGCCCGAGAGTACGAGCGCCCCGAGCCTCTCCCTCAACGGCACCTGGGCCTTCCGCCTGTACCCGCAGGCGCACCCCGAGGGCTTGGACGAGCATGGCGAACCCATTGTCCCGGTCTTTGACACCGCCGACGCCTCCCTTGGCCCCTGGGGCGAGATCGACCTGCCCGCCCACTGGGTGCTCACCGGCGACGGCAAGCGCGGCCTGCCCTGGTACACCAACGTCCAGTACCCCATCCCCGTGGACCCGCCGTACGTGCCCGATGAGAATCCCACCGCGGACCACGTGCGCACCTTCACCCTCCCCGCCGACTGGCCCCTGGAACAGGGAGGCGCCCGCCAGGTGCTACGCCTGGACGGGGCGGAGTCCTTCGCCTCCGTGTGGCTCAACGGCACCTGGGTCGGCACCACCCAGGGTTCGCGCCTGCCCTCCGAGCTGGACGTGACCGGCCTGCTGCGAGCGGGGGAGAACACCGTGGCCGTTCGCGTATCCCAGTGGTCCCCCGCCACCTACGTGGAGGACCAGGACCAGTGGTGGCTGCCCGGCGTCTTCCGTGACATCACCCTGCTGCACCGGCCCGCCGGGAGGGTCGAGGACGTATTCACTCGCACTGACTACGACCCCGCCACCGGCACCGGCTTCCTTGAGGTCGACGTGGCCGCCCCGCCCGCCGCCTTCCCGGTGCGGGTTGAGCTTCCCGAACTAGGCCTGGCCGCCGAGCTGGCCGCTCCCGGCACGGCCCGCCTGACCGCGCCCGCGGCCCAGCCCTGGAGCGCGGAGGTGCCGCGCCTGTACGACCTGGTGCTCACCGCCCGGGAGGAGACCGTGCGCCTGCACGCCGGCTTCCGCCGCCTGGAGGTCATCGACGGCCAGGTACGCGTCAACGGGGCCCGCCTGATCATCGCCGGCGTCAACCGCCACGAGGTCAACGCCCACCGCGGCCGCGTCTTCGACGAGGCCTGGGCGCGCGCCGACCTGGCGGCCATGAAGGCCCACAATGTCAACGCCATCCGCACCTCCCACTACCCGCCCCACCCGCGCCTGCTCGACCTGGCCGACGAGATCGGCCTGTGGGTCATGGACGAGTGCGACCTGGAGACCCACGGCTTCGAGGCGCACGGCTGGCGGGGCAACCCCACCGATGATCCGGCTTGGCGAGAAGCCCTGATGGACCGTGCTCGCCGCATGGTTGAGCGCGACAAAAACCACCCGGCGATCATCTTCTGGTCTCTGGGCAATGAGTCCGGCACCGGGCGCAACCTGGCTGCGATGAGCCAGTGGATCAAGCACCGCGACCCCGGCCGCCTGATCCACTACGAGGCCGACTTCGCCGGTGCCTACACCGACGTCCACTCGCGCATGTACCCGACCCTGGAGGAGGTCGAGGCCATCGTCGGGTGCGGGGCGGAGACCACCGGCGCCGACCGCGCCGCTCCCGCCAGTACGCCGGTCGCCGTAACCGGACATGCCGCGGCGAGCCTGACACCCGCCCAGAATGCGCGCGTGCGCACCCTGCCGTTCATCATGTGCGAGTACCTGCACGCCATGGGCACCGGCCCCGGCGGCATCGACGACTACACTGCGCAGGTCGAGCCCAATCCCCGGCACCTGGGCGGATTCGTGTGGGAGTGGCGCGATCACGCCCTGGTCGACCCGCGCCCCGAGGCGGCCGGTGCGCTGCGCTACGGCGGCGACTTCGGCGAGGTCGTGCACGACGGCAACTTCGTGTGCGACGGGCTCGTCTCCGCCGACACCGTTCCCAGTGCCGGCACTACCGCCTGGGCCAATGCGGTCGCCCCGGTCCTGGCGACCTGGGGCGGTGACGCCGCGAGCCCGCGCCGGGACGCCGGCACGGTGCGGGTGCGCAACCGCTTCCATGCGCGCACCACTTCCGGACTTACGCTCGCCTGGCAGGTGACCGTGGCCGCCGCCGACGGTGCGGCCGCGGCCGGGACCGCGTCTGCCCCAGCGGCTCTGGCCGCCGGGGCGCCGGCTCCCGATGCCGCCGCCCACAGCGATGTGCTCGGTAGGCTCACTGCTTTCGGGGGAGCCGCCACCGGAGAGTCCCCGCTGCCCGAGCTCGCTGCTGGGGAGGACGCGGTGCTGGACGTGCCCGAGCTGGCGGCCGCCGTCGACCGCGCCTGCGCAGCAGGCCGTAGCGTCCACGTGCTCACCGCCGTGCTGGACCCGCTCATCCCAGGAGTAGCCGACACCGGGCCCCGCCAGGTCAACCCGGCCGACAGCGCCCCGCTGCTGCCCCAGGTGGCGTGCGCCGATGCCGCCGGGCGCCGAGTCGTGTCCACCCGGGAGGTGGAGGTTGCGGCCCCATCGACTGTCCCCACACCGACCGGGCCCGCATCAACGAATGCGCCCGCAGGCGACCACGCCGGGGCCGCGAGTGCCGCGGGCCCGGGAACGGCCACTCTTGGCGCGGCGCCGGTCCGGGTACGCGGCGGCATCAAGCTGGGAGCCGCCCTACTGGACGACCGCGGCCGACTCAGCGAGTTGGGCGGGATCGGCTTCGTCGGCCCGCTGACGACCGTCTGGCGCGCCCCCACTGACAACGACGAAGGGCACGGTCCCATCGACTACTGGCACGTACCACCGAGCCACACCAACCTCGGTGCGGGCGCCGGCCGCCCCGGCCCCTCCGCGGCCGACCGCTGGCGCCAGGCCCGCCTGCACCTGATGAGCGAGCGGCACGTGGCCACCGCCGTCGAGGGCGGCGCCGTCGTTGTGCGCACCCAATGCGGCGCGCCCCAGCAGGCGTGGGCCCTGGAGACCACCACCACGCTGACCGCCGAAGCCGGTGGACTGCGGTTGCGCACCGAGATCATCCCCACCGGGGACCTGCCCGCCGTGCTGCCCCGCCTGGGGGTGCGGCTGGGGCTGCCCGCTGGCCTGAACCGCGTCACCTGGTCCGGCATCGGTCCTGCCCCCGCCTACGCGGACCTTTCCGGGGCCGTGCGCCACGGCGCCTTCACCGGCGACGTGTCCATGCTGTGGCAGCAGCCGGTACGCCCCCAGGAGGGCGGCACCCGCCCCGGCCTGCGCCGCCTGCAACTCGGTGGCGACGCCGGACGTCTGACCGTCGCGATCCCGCCCGCGGCCCCGGTCGCCTTCTCCCTGAGCCCGTGGAGCCTGAATAACCTCACCGCCGCCGAGCACGCGGAGGAACTGCACCCGGACACCCACCTGTGGCTGCACCTGGATGCCCTGCACCACGGCATCGGCACGCGCTCCTGCGGCCCGGACGTGCGCCCGGAGGCCGCCGCTGCGCCCCGGCCGGTAGTCGTGGAGGCCTGGCTCGGCGTGCAGCCCGCCTGATGTCGTCATGTGGGCTGGCGCCGAGCCGTGCCGATGCGTCGGCGCGGGCGGGGCGCACGGCCGACCGGGCCGCCTCGCTTGCGGCCTCTTCGGTGGAGCCCTCTCGGTGGCGGGCCGGCGGCCACCGGTTGAGCACACTCGTCGTCCCTGTTTCGGCGCGCGTCCCCACCCGCTCGGGACCGTTCCGCTAGCCTCGCGGCGTGACGCTCGCGGTGTACCCCGGAACCTTTGACCCGATCACCCTCGGGCACGTCGACGTCGTGCGGCGCGCCGCTAGCCTGTTTGACCGGGTCATCCTCGGCGTTGCCCACAATGCGGCCAAGGACGCCTCCCGCCTGTTCGGTATTGAGGAGCGGGTGGCGCTGGCCCGGGCCGCACTGGCTGGTATTCCGGGGGCGGAGGTCGCCGTCGTCCCCGGCCTGCTCGCTGACTTCTGTGCGCAGCGGGGTGCAGACGCCATAGTCAAGGGCCTGCGCAACGGAAGCGACTTTGACGCCGAGGTGCCCATGGCTCTGCTCAACCGGGAGCTTGGCGCCCCCGAGACCTTCTTCCTGGCCGCTGCGCCCACACACGCCCACGTGTCCTCCTCGCTGGTGAAGGATATCGCCCGCCACGGCGGGGACGTGTCGGCTCTCGTGCCCGACGGCGTCGCCGCCGCCCTGGCTCGCGCTCTGCCCGCCCGGTCGCCGGGTCTCGTGGCGGAGACTCGCCCGACCACCGTCAGCGCCGACCCCGAAACCCTGTTGAACTGAAGGACGACTAACTGTGACTACCCGCGCCGATGCCGGAGACGACCTGCTACGCATCCTCGACGAGCTTGACGAGCTCGTCTCCACCGCACGCTCGCTGCCTATGAGCACTTCCGCGATCGTAAGCCGCCAGGACGTGCTCGAGCTGGTTGACCGCGCGCGCCAGGCCGTCCCCACCGCGGTGCACCGGGCGGAGGAGATCGTCGCGGACGCAGACGCGGTCCTCGCGCAGGGCCGCGAGGAGTCCCAGCGGATCCTCGCCCACGCCCAGGAGGAGGCGGAACGGCTGGTTGCCGGAGAGAACATCGTGCGCATGGCCAATGACCGCGCCGATGCCATCATCTCTGCCGCGGAGGAGCGCGCTAAACGGCTGCGGCACGGCGCTGATGACTACTCCGACCGCTCCCTGGCCGCACTGCAGTCGGAGCTCGACAAGCTCTCCGAACAGGTGCAGGCCGGCCGTGAGGCACTGGCCGCCCGCCTGGGGACCGCCGCAGACGAGGCGGCCGACGCCGAGCGTGAGCGCCAGGACGCCGCCCGACACTTCGCCGGCTGGTCCGTGGACCCGGCGGCCACCAGTAACTGGATGAAGGGCGGGCGCTAGGCTGTTACTCCCCTTCGCGGGTAGATTCGCCCCCGCAGTCGTACCGGGGTGCCCCGACCGCCGCAGCGATCCGCGTCCCGAAACCTTCCAGGAGGAGCACCAATGGCCAGCACGGCCGGACTCGTCGTAGACATCGTCGACCTGCCGCAGCAGGTCGGCACAATTAAGAACGTCCATCTGAACACCACTGCGCCGGCTGATCTGGGCGCTGAGATGATCGGCGCCCAGGAGGGCAGCCCCCTGACTGTGGACGCTGAACTGACCAGCTTGGATAATGGCGTACTGGTCCGCGGGAACGCCGAAATCCACTTGCGAGGTCAATGCGTGCGCTGCCTGCGCGATATTGCGGAGGACACGACCATCTCCTTCGATGAGCTCTACTTCACCCCAGAGGCGGCCCGCGCGCAGGCCGCGGAGGGCGATGAGGAGGCCGACGAGTTGTTCCTCGTGGGTGACGCCACTTTGGACCTGGAGCCAGCCCTGCGTGATGCACTTGTGCTCGCCCTGCCCTTCCAGCCGCTGTGCCGCCCGGATTGCGCCGGGTTGTGCTCGCAGTGCGGCGAGCGGCTGGATGACCTGCCCGCAGGTCACCACCACGAGCAGCTGGATCCCCGCTGGTCGGCGCTGGCCGCCCTGCTACCCGAGGCGCAGAGCAGTGCCTCCGCGGATGCCGGTGCTGCGGATGATTCGAAGGACCCGGACGCGCCGCACGATCAGGAGCAGCGCTGATGGGCTCACGGCGTAGGAAACGGCGTAACGAGTCAGCGGCGCGCGAGGACGTGGAGGCGCTCGTCTTCCGCTGGGGCGAGCGCATCGACCCGGATCTGCTCGACTTGGCGCTCACGCACCGGTCCTGGGCCCATGAGCACGGCAGTCCACCCACGAATGAGCGGCTGGAATTCTTGGGCGACTCGGTGCTCGGCATCATCGTCACCGAGAATCTCTATAACGCCCACCCGAACCTGCCTGAGGGGCAGCTGGCCAAGATGCGTGCCGCCACCGTGTCCGAGCCCGCGCTGGCGGCAGTCGCCCGGGACCTGGGCCTGGGCGAGTTCATCAAACTCGGCCGGGGTGAGGCCCTGTCCGGTGGCCGCGACAAGGACTCCATCCTGTCCGACACGGTTGAGGCCCTCATCGGCGCCACCTACCTGACCACCGGCCTGGAGCCGGTACGCGCCGTAGTAGAGCGCCTGGTGTCCCGTTTTCTCGACGACGCCTCAATGCTGGGCGCGGGCCTTGACTGGAAGACCAGCCTGCAGGAACTCGCCGCCGTCCACGGCCTGGGTAATCCCGTCTACGAGGTCACGGCTACCGGCCCCGACCACCGTCGCGTGTTCTCCGCCAGCGCCGCCGTTGAGGGCCGGGTGCGCGGGGAGGGGACCGGGACCTCCAAGAAGATTGCGGAGCACGCCGCGGCTGAGGCCGCCTACGCGGCTATTCTCGCTTCCCACGGCGATGGGGGATTGCACCTGCCTGGGGTCAATGAGGCATTACGCGCCGACCTGGGCGCGGAACCGGCCGGAGGCCCGCACGCGGCAGGTGCGGCGGAAACTGCACCGGTGCCGGCGCTTGAGTCCTTGCCGGATGAGGCTGCACCTGAGCCCGCGGCAGGCTGAGCTGGGCGGGACCAATGCCTGAGCTGCCTGAGGTTGAAACTGTCCGAGCGGGTCTGGCCCGTCATCTGACCGGACGGGTGGTGGAGCGCGTGGAGGTACTGGACCCGCGGCCGCTGCGGCGGCAGCGGGGTGGTGCGGAAGCCTTCGTGCAGCTGCTGGCAGGGCGTTCCTTCAGCGCCGCGGTACGCCGGGGCAAGTTCCTCTGGCTGCCGCTGGACGACGGTGCCGCACTAGTCGCCCACCTGGGAATGAGTGGGCAGCTGCTAGTCAGCGGCACCGCGTCCGGCCGGGAATCGGCCCAGGCGGGTGCGGAGGCCTCGCAGGCGTTCCTGGGCGACCCGGACGCGTCCCGTGTAGACCTGACTGCTACGCGTGCCCCGCAGCCAGTGGAGGACTCGGGCGCTCGCCCGCGCCACTTGCGGGTGCGCCTCCACCTGCGTCCCGTTCCCAGTGATGCGCCAGGCGGCGCCGTGCTAGACCTGGTTGACCAGCGCATGTTCGGCGGGCTGCGTATAAGCGACATGGTCCCAACCGCGGATGGTGCGCCGGGCGGCGCGGGCAGCTCAGCCCCGCTCATCCCCAGCGATGTCACTCACATTGCCCGTGACCTGCTTGACCCGCATCTGGACCGGCGCGCCGTCATCGCCAAGATCCGCGGATCCGCCAGGGCGGTTAAGACCCTGCTGATGGACCAGGGTGTGGTCTCCGGCATCGGCAATATCTACGCGGACGAGGGACTGTGGGCCGCCCGGGTGCACGGCCTGCGGCCGGGCAGGGCGCTGGGCCCGCGGGTGACGGCAAGGCTGCTGGACGCCACCGCCGAGGTCATGGGAAGGGCCTTGGCGGTGGGTGGAACCAGCTTCGATGCCCTGTACGTGGATGCCGACGGCGCCGCCGGCTTCTTCGCCCGTTCGCTGGCCGTATACGGGCGCGCCGGACAGGAGTGCCGACGCTGCGGCACGCCCCTGCGCACCGAGACGGTCGGGGGCCGCAGCCATGTGTACTGCCCCAGGTGCCAGAGACGGCCGCGGCAGGCACAGCACTGAGACGGGGCCGCCCGGCTCCGGTCGACTGTGACGTAGGTCCCCGCTGCTGATAGGCTCTGGTGTATGCAGAGTGCTTCCGCGACTGAAACGGTCCGCGTCATGATCGTGGACGATCATGAGATCGTCCGTCGAGGCATCGCCGAGATCATCGAGCGCGCTGACGGCCTTGACGTGGTCGCTGAAGCCGGCTCAAAGGCGGAGGCGATCCGCCGCGCCGAGCTCATGCGCCCGGATGTGGTGCTGGTGGACCTGCAGCTGCCGGATGGCACCGGCATCGAGCTCATGCAGGCTCTGCGCGAGTCGGTGCCGGAGGCACTGCCAATCGTGCTGACCTCATTCGATGATGATGAGGCCCTGGCGGAGTCACTCGACGCCGGCGCCCGGGCCTACCTGCTCAAGACTGTGCATGGTGCGGAGATCAGCGACGTAGTGCGGGCGGTGGCCTCCGGGAGAGTGCTGTTGGATGAGCGTACTGTGACTCGCCGTCGAGCCGATCATGACGACCCCACCGCAGATCTGACCAATGCGGAGCGCAAGGTGCTCGAACTGATCGGTGACGGCCTGTCCAACCGCGAGATCGGCGAGCGCCTTGGAGTGGCGGAGAAGACGGTGAAGAATCACATCACCTCGCTGCTGGCCAAGATGGGGCTGCAAAGGCGTACCCAGGTGGCCGCGTGGGTCGCCGGCCAGCGGGCTTCCGGCTGGCGCCGCAATTAATGATCCCAGAGCGATTCACCGGCGATTCGGAGTAACGGCCGTACGCGGCGCCAATCCCGGCGCCCTCATTGGCCCGCTGCGCCCCAGCGCCGCCCAGGGTGCCCGGGCAGTGGCCGCCTCAGGTCCGCGAGACGTCTGCATGAGCTCCTCCGATCCCGGCTGCGGGCGGGATCAGCTGTTTGGAATCAGGCCGGGAACCATACGCGGCCGTTCTAGCGGCACTCTCCAGGTGAAGCAGGTGCCGCGCCTCTCACCATCGGAGCGCGCACGCGGGCCGATTACGAAGCTGCCGCCGTGGCGACGCGCCCGCTCTGCCATATTCGCGGTCCCCGAGCGGCGGGTGACGGCGGGATCGACGCCGACGCCGTCGTCTCGGCAGACCACCTCCACCACCGGTGCACCCCGGAAGGGCTCGGCGTCACCCGAAGCGGCGCCGTCCTGGCCGGCGGGCGGCTGCGACGCAAGCAGGCCCTCTACCTTGACGTCAACCGTAACTGAGGATGCCTTGGCGTGCCGGGCCACATTCGACAACCCCTCCCGCACCACGGCGACGATGTCATCGGCGATATCGGGCTCAACCGCCGCGTCGATCACACCGATTAGCTCGTCCTCCCGCTCACGCCCCGCCTGCGCCAGGCCGTGGCCGTCCACGGTGAGGATCAAGGAGGGGGCATAGCCCAGGGACGTGCGGGCCAGCGAGGCCTCCCGGCGCAGCCTCTCCACCACGCTGACGTCCTCATCACGGTCCCGCAGGGAACGCACGATCGAGCGGATCTGCCGCACCGAGTCGTCCACCGCCGCCAGTGACGCATCCAGTGCCTGACAGGCGACTGACATATCCGTGCCCGCCGCGGAGCCCTCCCGGTCGAGCCGGTCACGCGCAGCCGACAACTGCATGCCGGTGGCGAACAGCTGCTGGATGGCCAAGTCGTGCAGGTCGCGGCCGATGCGGGCCCGTTCATCCAGCAGGGTCGCCATCTCCTCCGCATGCTGGGCGTCGGCCAGCTCAAAGGCGACCGTGGCCTGCCCCGCCACCAGTTCGGCGATCTCCAGGTCCTGCTGGGTGAAGCGTTCGGCGCCCTGCGCCCGCAGCAGCAGCATTACCCCTACGCCGCGGCCCCGGTGGATCATGGGTGCATACAGTGCCGGCCCGAACTGGGCGAGCTCCTGCACCAGCAGGTCGGAGGCACCCCAGGCGTCAGCCAGCGAGTCCTCGATCAGTCCGGTGCGGCGTGCCAAGGTCTTAAGGGCCCGTCCCTCGGGCGGAAAGAACGTGCCCACCAGCTCATCGGCATGATCGCCATCCGCGATCTCGCAGATCCACGTGTCACCCACACTGGGCAGCACCAGGGCGGAGGTGTCCGCGTGGGCGACCTCCCGCACCCTGCGTGCAATCAGGGTAAGTACGTCCTCCTCGTCCGCGCCGGAGAGAAGCATTGTGGTCAGCTCCTGCGAAACAGCCATCCACTGCTCCCGGTCCCGGGCTTCCCGGTACAGGCGCGCGTTCTCCAGCGCCACGGCCGCGGCCTCCGCCAACGTCAGCACCGCAGTGACATCCGCCTCCGTGAATCCTCCTCGCTTGTCGCACAGGTAGAGACGTCCGTAAATCTGTCCGCGTACGCGCAGTGGGGCGGAAAGGATCGCACCACAGGGCTCACCGTCGCCGGGAGTGTTGCGCAGCACCACCCCCGAGTCCTCCGGGCCGGCCCCCGGGGCGCCGACGAGCATGGTCGCCAACTCGTCGGCGGAGGCTGTGGCTGTGCCGGTGGTCAGGGATGCGGCCGTTAAGGGATCGACCGATGCCGGGGCGGCGATCGTTCCCCATCCGGCTCCGGTAAGCGCACAGGCGGAGTCCACGAGCCGGTTCAGCGCCTCCGGTACCTTCAGTGAGCTCGTCAGACGGAGGGCGGCTCGGAACAGGCGCACGGTGCTGCCCGTTGGTGCGTCGTGGATGTCGCTATAGGCGGGGTTGCCGGGGTATGAAGGTGCTTCAGCCATGTTTCTCGCGCTCCTGCTTAAGGGACCAGCGATATGCGGGATCGGACGCCGCGAGGCTCGCGTGGGTGCCGCGGCGCGTCACCGTCGCGGGGGCGCCGCGCGGGGAACCATCGGCATCGTCCGTGTGGTGTGGGTCGTTGGCGTCCTGTGGAGCGCCCAGGACCAGTACCTCGTCGGCGTCCGCCAGGGCAGACAGACGGTGGGTTACCAACAATACGCCGCGGGCATCGGCGGCGGGGTTGGTCGTGTCACCGCCCGAGGCTTCCACACCGGTGGTGGGGGCGTCTGTAGCGCCGGCGTGCAGCAGGTCCCCGACCAGGCGGTCGGCGGTGGCGGCATCCAGGTGCTCGCCGGGCTCGTCCAGCAGCATCAGCAGCGCGGGCGCGGCCAGGGCGCGAGCCAGCAGCAGGCGGCGCCGCTCGCCGCCGGAAACGGCCGTCGCATCCGCCCCCAGGCGCGTGTCCAGCCCATCGGGAAGACGGGCCAACCAGTCACCCAGCCCGGCCCGTGCCAGCAGGGTGACAGCCCGCTCGCGGGTAAGTGCGCCGTCGGCCACGCGCAGGTTCTCCAGCACCGTGGTGTCGAATACATGCGCGTCCTCCGCAGTCAGGCTCACGCGCCCGGCAGCCTCCGCCCGATCCGCACTCCACGGCGGCGCCCCATCCAGGGTCAGCTCTCCTCCCCGCGGCTCCAGCAGGCCGGCAAGGGTTAGCAGCAGCGTGGTCTTGCCGACGCCGGAGGGGCCCACGATGGCCAGGCGCCGCCTCGGCGTCAGGTCCAGGTCGACGCCGGAGACGACAACCGGTCCGCCCGGCCAGCCGACCGCCAAGTCACGCGCACGCAGGTGCGGACCGGAGGTGCTCGCGGCGGGCAGTGGGCGCGGCGTGGGCACGTGGGCGGCGGAGGCGGCGGCGTCTTCGAGCAGGGCCATGATGCGTACGGCTGCGCCCGCCGAGGTCACCAACTGGACAGACGCGGGGCCCAGGGCGGCCGAGGCCTCGAAGGCGCTCAGCGGCACCAGCACGATCACCGCCAGCCACACCGGGGCCAGGCGCCCGTCGGATACGGCTTGGGCGCCCACGAGTATGTTGCCGAGCACGGCCAGACCCATGGCGGTGGTGTCGATGACGGCGGCCAGGGCGGCGGGCCGGGCCGCCCGGTCACGGGTGGCGGCCAGGTGGTCCTCCAAGCCGGCCAGGTCGCTCATGGTGCGTGGCATGCGTCCGGAGACGCGCAGCTCGTCGGCACCGTCGAGCAGGTTCACGACGGCGGCCGACAGGTCGGTGGCCTGCTCCTGGCGTGCCAGCTCGGCGGCGCGCGCCGAGCGGATCGTCATCAGGGGCCCGGCGACGCCCGAGAGCAGCAGGCAGACCGCCAGGATCGCGCCCGCCGGCGGATACACGAGGGCCAGTCCCAGGCTGGCGGCCAGACCCAGGGCGGCGGCCACCGCGATCGGCAGCAGTGAGCGCACCACCAGGTCCCCAACGGCGTCCACGTCGGCGCCCACACGCGCCAGCACGTCCCCGCGGCGCAGCCCCGCAACCGTGTCCGTGCGGGCGCCGGCCAGAGTCTCATACAGCCGGGTGCGCAGCGCGCTCATGCCCCGCAGTGCCGTGTCGTGGGACAGCAGGCGCTCGCAGTAGCGCAGCACGGAGCGCGAGATTCCGAATAGGCGCACCGCTACCGGAGCCACCCCGAGAGCCACCACCTCCGGGGTCTGTGAGGCGCGGGCGATCAGCCAGGCGGCGACGGCGGACAGGCTTACTGCGCTGGCCAGCCCCAGCGAGCCGACGATTACGGATGCGGTGAATCGGGCGCCGCTCAGGTCGAGTAGATCCACGGCGCGGCGCAGGGCACTCCGCTCGGAGGCAGTCAACGCGGCACTCACCGGTCGCCTCCTGAGAATACGAGCATGTCCATTGGATCGGTGTCTGGATCGGTGTCCCCGGTAGCGGCGTCACTGGGTCCGGCGTGGCTGGCCTCTGGGACGAGCACGTCCCCGGTGGCGGGCCGGGAAGTTACCTCGATCACGTCGTCGGCCAGGGAGACGAGCGCCGCCCGGTGTGCGATCACCACGACGGTGCGGCCTGCCGCGCGTAGAGCGGCTACGGCATCGAGCACCCGCGCCTGGCTGGCGGCGTCGAGATGGGCGGTGGGCTCGTCGAGCAGCACCAGGGGGGCGTCGGTGACCAGGGCGCGGGTGAGAGCCAGTCGCTGGCGCTGTCCGACCGACAGTCCCACGCCGCCCTGGCCTACGCGCGTGTGCCAGCCTGCGGGCAGACCGGCGACGACCTCGTCGAATCCGGTGGCCGCGGCGGCATCCGCCAGGGCGGGCGGGACGGGGACGGCGTCCGCCGGGGCGTGCCCGCCGGCATCGGCCGGGGCTGGGGTGTCGGCGTCGGTTAGGGACTGGCCGAGGACGTTTTCCAGCAGCGTGCCGGGCACGATCACGGGGCGCTGCGGCACCCAGGTGATCTGCTCCCACCAGGAGGCGGAGGCGACGTCGGCCAGGTCCACTCCTGAGTCCGCGGCGGTGACCACCCGTACCCGACCCCGGTCGGGGGGTAGCAGTCCGAGTAGCAGCCCGGCGGTGGTGGTCTTGCCGGCACCGGAGGCTCCAGTCAGGGCCACCACCCGGCCGGGGCGGATTGTTGCCGTGAGGTCGGCGGGTGCCCAGGCGCCGCGGGCGGCCACGGAAACCTGCTCAAACTCGATGCGGGATGTGCACAGGTCGGGGGCGGGGGTGGTGCCCGGCGTCGGCGCGGGCTCCTCAAGCACCGCGAAGACCGCCTCGGCGGCGGCCACCCCATTGGCAGAGGCATGGAACTGGAAGCCGACCTGCCGCAACGGCTGGTAGACCTCCGGGGTGATCATGATGACCAGCAGGCCGGTGGCCAGGTCCATGCGCCCGTACAGCAGCCGGAAGCCCACCTCCACGGCGACGATTGCCACCGACAGGGTGGTGATGAACTCCAGCACCGCACCGGACAGGAAGGCCACCCGCAGCGTGGACATGGTGGTGGCGTTGTAAGCGCGGCCGAGTTCGCGCACCCGCCGGGCGGGGCCGGCCTGACGGCCCAGCGCCTTGAGGGTGGGCAGGCCCGCCAGCAGGTCCAGCAGTTGGCTGCCCAGGCGCTCCATGGTGCGCAGTCGGGCCTCGGAATGGGTCTGGGTGAGGCGGCCGATTAGGATCATGAATATCGGGATCAGCGGGATGGTGCAGGCCACTGCGATCGCGGAGGGCAGGTCTTGGGTGAGTAGCACCAGGCCGGTGGCCGGGGTGACAGTGGCCGCCAGCAGCAGCTGCGGCAGGTAGCGGGTGAAGTAGGGCTCGAGGTCGTCCAGGCCGCGCGTGAGGAGGGTGGCGGTGTCCGCGCCGTGGACGGCCCGCCAGCGCGGCCCAAGAGTGGCGGCGCGCTGCAGCACTTGGCGGCGCAGGTCGGTGGTGACGTCGGTGGCCGCCCGGTGGGCGCGCGACTCCTGCACGTACAGGACCAGTGCCCGGGCCGCTACCACCCCGGCCAGCGCCGCTATCGCGGGCCGCACGGTGCTAGCGGCGGCGGTGCCGGTGATGACCGGGGAGATGGCGTGGGCGATGAGGTACGCCTGGGCGATGACAAGCAGCGCGGTCAGCGCGCCCGTCACCGTTGTCGTGGCGATGTAGCGCCGAGCCGCGGCTGCGTAGCGCATGAGTCGGGGGTCCAACGGCTTCACCCAAACAGCATAGTGCCGCAGTGGGACCGTGGTCCCGGGAGTGGGTTCTTGATGGGGATTGGGGGTGGTGGGGCGCCGTCGCGCTCACAGCCTCGGCCTCAGCATTATTCGCTTGTATGTCAGGAGGCCGAAGTCGCATAACGGTGAGGAGTCAGCCGGCTGCATCCGGATGGCTCCCCGAGGCAGGCGGTTCAGTGTTTGCCGCACGCTTTGAAGCAGCCAGCACCAGATACCGGCAGCGGTGCTGAATCCGTACCCCACGCCGATGGGGAGGGGCAGGCCGACACAGCGTTCGTCGCCGTCGTCTGGCCCCGTCTGCCGGCGTAGAAGTACATTTGGGATGTGGCTAGCTGGGATGAGTTGACCGATGAATTGATCGCCGTCGTTGCTGATTGTCGGGGCGCGGACTCCGAGGACGCCCGCAACCTGAACCTGATATGCGAAGGCGACGTGGGGGCTGCATGCGAATGCGCGATCTCAACAATCGCCTGGTACGGCATCATCGTCCCGGAACGGATCATCGAGATGACCCGCGAGCTGTGCGCAGATGCTCGCGACTTCACCGAGTACAACGAGCTCATGGAGTCCCAGGAGGAGGCCCGCAGGGCTGTGGGCCCGCCAACGTCGGAGGGCTGAGTGCGTCTGCTCCGCTAATTAGCGGTCTGCTGAATGGCTGTGGGCCGTTCAGCGAACCTTGAACTGGCGTACCCAACGGTGAAGTGGCGTAGTAGACGGCGTCGTCGGGCCACGGGCGAGCGTCGGCCCGCCTCGGTGAGCGCCTCAGTGATCGGCGGGCGCGGGCTGGGCGTTGTCGCGCACACGTGTGGGGTGCAGTCCACCGGCGTCGGGGTCGATCCGTTCGGCGTTGATGCGCGCGGAGAAAGTCCGGTACCCCCAGATCGTGTAGAAGAGCACCACCGGCAGGAAGACGACTGCGGCAACCGTCATGATCGCCAGGGTGGCGTCGGCGGAGGCGGCCTGCGCGATGGTCAGTGAGTAAGCGGGGTCGATCGAGGAGCGCATGACGTCGGGCGTCATGGCCGTGAAGATGAGCGCCCCGACTCCAGCGATACCGGCGAAGTGCAGGCCGAAGGCAAGCCCCTGCCGACCGCGGAACGAGGCCACCAGGGAACCGACGAGCGCCAACGCCGCCACTACCAGTGGCAGCCAGACCCAGGCGGTGGCCGAGTAACTGGTCGCCCACGCGCCCCACACGGCCGCGACCGCCGTCGAGGCGACCCCGCAGCGACTGGCGAAGGCACCCGCCCGCACGGACAGGTCGCCGGCCGTCTTCAGCGCGGTGAACAGGGCTCCGTGAGTGAGGAACAGCAGGCAGGTGGCTGCGCCGCCCAGCAGCGTGAAGGGCGTGAGCAGGCTGAAGAACCCTCCGGTGAGCAGGTGGGAGGCGCCGAGGATCAGCGCGTCGGCAGGCACTTCACCGGCCGGCACGGGCGCGCCGGTGGCGGTGTCGACCACCTCGATCTCCATGCCCTGCACCATGTTCGCGAAGGCCGCACCCCACAGGATCGAGGGCAGCCAGGCGGCAATGGTGTGCGCCCAGTCCCACCGGTCGCGCCAGGTCTGATCGTTGATCCGGCCGCGCCACTCGATGGCGCACACGCGCACGATCAGGCACAGCAGGATCAGGAACAGCACTAGGTAGGCGCCGGAGAACAGGGTGCCGTACCACTCGGGGAAGGCGGCGAAGGTGGCGCCGCCGGCGGTCAGCAGCCACACCTCGTTGCCGTCCCAGTGGGGGCCGATGGCGCGCACCATGGCGCGCCGCTCCCGCTCGTCACGGCCGAGGATCTTCAGCAGCATGCCCACGCCGAAGTCGAAGCCCTCCAAGGTCAGGTAGCCGACCCAGAGGATCGCAATGAGGATGAACCAGAGGACGGAGAGTGTCACGGTGGGCTCCACGGGTTAGTCGGATTGTGCGTTGGTTGGTGGCAGAGTCGGCGGGCAATGGCGTCGGCCGCCGCAGGCCTTGGCAGCGGCTGGGGTGCGCATCGGTCACGGGACTAGTACTGGAACGACAGCAGCGTCTCGGCGTCGTCGGCCGGGCGCCCGGCAGCGTCTTCGACGACGTCGGGCACCTGGGTGCGCACGCCCTCGCGAACGTAGCGGCGCAGCAGCAGGAACCACACGACGCCGAGGGCGGCATACAACAGCGTGAAGCCGATCAGCGACGCCAGCACGGTGCCGGGGGAGACGACCGTGGAGACGCCGTCGGCGGTGAGCATATAGACCTGGGAGACGGGATCGGCAAGGTTAGGCACCACCACCCAGGGCTGCCGCCCCATCTCGGTCATGATCCAACCGAACGAGGCGGCGACGAAGGGCAGCCACATGCTCCACAGGGCGATCTTGCCCAACAGCGGGGAGTCGACCAGGCGGTCGCGGCGCGTCAGCCACAGGGCGACGACGCCGATGGCGACGGCGAGCATGCCCAGGCCGATCATCAGGCGGAAGGACCAGAAGGTGATCATCTCGTTGGGGGTGTAGTCCACGCCGTCGCCGTAGCGCTCCGCGTAAAGCTCCTGGGCGTCGTTAAGACCCATGATCTCGGCGTTCGGATCGTTGGTGGCCATGAAGGAGTACACATAGGGGACGGTGATCAGATGCTTGGCGGTGCCGTCGGCGCAGGAGCCGAAGGCGGCCACGGTGAAGCCGGCGCCGGACTCGGTCTCGCACAGCATCTCGGCCGCCGCCATCTTGGCCGGCTGCTCCTCGGCCACAATCTGCCCCTGGATGTGGCCGGAGCCGGCGGTCAAAATGCCGGCGATGACCATGGTCACCGCACCGAAGCGCGTCATGCGGCGCCACAGGTGTCTGGCCTCGAAGTCCTGCCCGGCCCGCGTGGCCTTGATCATCCACCACGCGGACACTCCCAGGATGAGCGTGCCCGCCACCAGGAAGGCCGAGGCCAGCACGTGCGCCACGGTGACCCACAGGATCTTGTTGCCCAGCACCTCGAAGAACCCGCCGACACCGTCCAGCTCCGCCCGACCGGTGTCCGGGTTGACGACGGCGCCCACCGGGTGCTGCATCCAGGAGTTGGCGGCGAGGATGAAGAAGGCGGAGAGGTTGGTGCCCAGGGCGACCATCCAGATGCACAGGTTGTGCAACTTGGGGGACAGGCGGTCGCGACCGAAGATCCACAGGCCCAGGAAGGTGGACTCCATGAAGAATGCCAGCAGCGCCTCGAAGGCCAGCGGAGCCCCGAAGATGTTGCCGACGAACCGGGAGTACTCCGACCAGTTCATGCCGAACTGGAACTCCTGCACGATGCCGGTGGCCACGCCGAGCGCGAAGTTGATCAGCAGAAGGTTGCCGAAGAACCGGGTGGCCGTCCGCCACTGCTCGTTGCCGGTGCGCAGGTGGAGCGTCTCCATGAGCGCGACCAGCGGAGACAGGCCGATTGTGAGCGGTACCAGGATGAAGTGGTAGACGGTGGTGATGCCGAACTGCCATCGAGCCACGTCGAGGGAGTCGAGCGCCATGGGTGCGAGGCTCATCTGCGCCGCCTTTCGCGAGGACCACGGGAAATATAAGAGGAACCTTATAGGGGCTCCCCGGGAGATAGGTCAAGTATAGGGTGACGGTGTGTCGCGAAAAGATACGACTCGTTGCACGGCTGTGCGTCGGCCTGGGATGGAGCGGTCGGTTGTCAGAATTGGTGACAAACGCGCGCCCCGACGTCCCGGCTCGAATCTGAAACCGCGTGATTTCGACGTTTTGGTGATGGCGCGTCGGCGGCGCGGGTGCGTTTGTCACCGTTTGTGACAGTGCTGGGGTGGCGTGCGCCGGTTGGCCTGTCCGCCGTGGGCGAGACGACGGCGCTACCTGTGCGACGGTGGCCCGGCCGGCTTGCACCTGTGGGATACTGCCCCTGGCACCGGCGGTCCCGTACCGGCAGTCGGTGTCCGACCCTCGGCCGAGACCGCCCGGAAGAATTGCGCCGCCCAGAGCGCCGCCGCACTTCCGCAATGTGCGAGTTCCGCCGCAGGCCGGCGCCACAAGGCGCACATGTAGGCTTTTAGCTCCCCGCCAGGGGAGCGCGACCGCGCCATGGCGCCGCGGGTACGGCGGAGCCATAGTGCCCGAAAGTGCAGATAGACCCATGTCACCCTCGTCTTCGCGCTCACACGACGCACACGCTCAGGGCTCCGAGGAGACAAGCACCCCCAAGCGCCCGGCTCGCCGGCACCGTCGAGTCACCGCCGCCGTAACCACGCCCGAGACCGCTCCCGACGCGCCGAGCAGGGTCTCCGACGTCGCAGACGCCGAGGCGCAGGCGGCTGTGCCGCAGGCAGAGGGTGTCGAAGCCGCTGACTCCGACGCGTCCGTGGGAACGCCCGCGGAATACGACGCCCCGGCGGTCGACTCCGCCGACTCCGCCGATGATGCTGCGCAGGCGGAAGCCCCCGATGCCGCGGAGAGCGAAGGCGCCGATGCCGTACAAGCAGAAGATGCAGAAGATGCCGAGGCCCCCGAGACCGAGGGCAGCGAGGTCGATGGCGCCGACGACGAGGCCGAGGACGCGGCAGACCCTGACCCTGAGTCCGACTCGGCCTCCGAACCCGAGTCTGAGGCAGACGCCGGAGCGTCCGCGTCGGTGCTGGAGGAGGACTTGCCGGAGCCGGAGGAGCCGCAGCTACCCGCCGCATCGCTCCTGTTCCAGGCCCCTGATCCGGCGCTGGCCCGGCGGCGCCGCAAGGTGAGGGTCGCCGCGACCACCCCGGCCCAGGCCCAGCCGGCGGAGCCGAGCGCCGAAACCGCCTCGCGCCGGGACCAGGACGCCCCGGCCGTCAAGTCCGGCGCCGCCGCCTCGGCCGGCGCTGACTCCGGTGATGCCGACGCCGCAGATTCCGGCGAGGCCGTTGCCGGTACCCGCGCTGGTGGCGGGCGTCGGCGGCGTCGTCGCGCGACCGCCGCCTCCACCGCGCCCGAGCACGTGGAAGAGACCTCCCCCGCCAGGCGCCGCAGCCGCAACGCCGACCCGGCCCGCGATACCGACGCCGAAGAGGCCGCATCCTCCCAGCCCGCCCCGACCGAGGGCGCGGAGGGCGAAGAAACCACTGAGGCCGCCGAGAACAACAAGGACGCCTCCACCGGCCGCCGCAAGCGCCGCCGCGGCGGACGTGGGCGGCGCGCCCGCTCCCGCGCCGAAGGGCGGGGTACCACGACCGAGAGCGCCGACGACGCAGACGAGGTCGGCGAGGTGGCCGCCGACGTCGCAGACAGCGCGCCCGCCGACCAGGCCTCCGCCGAGACACCGGAGGAGAGCGCCGGCAGCTCGCGCCGTCGGCGTCGTCGCTCGCGTAGCCGCTCCGACGCCTCCCGGGACGAGATCACCGCGCTCAAGGGCTCCACCCGCCTGGAGGCCAAGCGTCAGCGCCGCCGTGAGGGACGTGCTGCCGGCCGGCGTCGGCCCATCATCACTGAGGCCGAGTTCCTTGCCCGCCGCGAGAGCGTCGACCGGCAGATGGTGGTGCGCGAGCAGGACGGCCTGAACCAGATCGCGGTGCTCGAGGACGGGTTGCTGGTGGAGCACTACGTGGCCCGCCACACCCAGGCCTCGCTGGTGGGCAATGTCTACGTCGGGCGCGTGCAGAACGTGCTGCCGTCCATGGAGGCTGCTTTCGTGGACATCGGCAAGGGCCGCAACGCCGTCCTGTACGCCGGCGAGGTCAACTGGGACGCCGCCGGCATGGAGGGCAAGCCGCGCCGCATCGAGGACGCGCTGTCCAGTGGGGACGCGGTCCTGGTGCAGGTCACCAAGGACCCCATCGGTCACAAGGGTGCGCGGCTGACCAGCCAGATCACCCTCGCCGGCCGCTACCTGGTGCTGGTGCCCGGCGGCACCATGACCGGCATCTCCCGCAAGCTCCCCGACGCCGAGCGCAACCGGTTGAAGAAGATCCTCAAGCGGATCGTCCCGGACGACGCCGGCGTGATCGTCCGCACCGCCGCCGAGGGCGCGGGGGAGGAGCAGCTCGCTGACGACGTGAAGCGACTCGTGGCTCAGTGGGAGAGCATCGACAAGAAGTCCTCCCAGGTGCTCAAGGGCTCCGGGAAGGCGCCCATGCTGCTGAAGGAGGAGCCCGAGCTGGCCGTGCGCGTGGTGCGCGACGTCTTCAACGAGGACTTCCGCAAGCTGATCGTGCAGGGCCCCGACGCCTGGAAGACCATCTCCAACTACGTGTCCGACCTCAGCCCCGAGCTGACCGACCGGTTGGAGCACTGGGTCAGCCCGGAGGACGTGTTCACCGCGCACCGCATCGACGAGCAGCTCGCCAAGGGCTTTGACCGCAAGGTCTGGCTGCCCAGCGGTGGCACGCTGATCATCGACCGCACCGAGGCCATGACCGTGATCGACGTCAACACCGGGCGCTTTACCGGGGGTGCGGACGGCACCCTGGAGGAGACCATCACCCGCAACAACCTGGAGGCGGCCGAGGAGATCGTGCGCCAGCTGCGGCTGCGCGACATCGGCGGCATGGTGGTGATCGACTTCGTGGACATGGTGCTGGAGTCCAACCGCGACCTGGTGCTGCGCCGGCTGGTGGAGTGCCTGGGGCGCGACCGCACCCGCCACCAGGTAACGGAGGTCACCTCCCTGGGGCTGGTGCAGATGACCCGCAAGCGCGTCGGGCAGGGGCTGGTGGAGGCCTTCTCCACGCCCTGCGAGTGCTGCGGCGGGCGCGGCTTCATCGTCCACGAGCACCCGGTGGAGAACCAGGCGGTGGACATGTCCGCCTCCGCCTCGCGCGGCGCCGGCTCCGGGCGGGGCCGCCGCGGCCGCGACGACGACGGCGCGAAGTCCGAGGGGAAGTCCGCCAAGGGAGCGGGCAAGTTGGCCAAGTCCTCCGGCAGGTCGGGACGGTCTGGGGGACGCGGCAAGTCCGCGGCTGCGGACGGGGACCGGGATGATGCCGCTCGCTCGGCCGTGCGCGGTGCGCTGGCGCAGATCGCGGCGGCTTCCGAGCATGCGCACGAGCACGACTCGGACACGGATGGCGGCGCTGCCCCCGACTCCGCCGACGCGGGCGAGTGAATGGCTGGGGCGGTGGCCGCTGCGTGAGCAGCGGTCGCCGTTCCGGCGCGGCGGACGCCCGGCACCCGCGGGGCGCGCCCCGCGAGCTGTGAGGTGCGGAAGAACACAGGTCTCGCAAGCCCCTACAGGTTGGTGTTGCCCGCCGGATCGCATAAAGTAATCCGGCGGTGCGTTCCGCACCATTGCCCAGGTAGTCGCCCGCGAGCGGTGGAGCAGTGCTCCCGGGAGCGAGCGGCTAGAAGATACGACAGAGATGAGCAGTCAAGTGGTCTACGCGATCGTCAAGGCCGGCGGCCGTCAGGAGAAGGTCTCCGTCGGTGACGTCGTGGTTGTCGACAAGCTTGCCGGCGAGGTCGGCGACGAGGTAACCCTCGCCCCCGTCATGCTGGTGGATGGAGACAAGGTGACCGCTTCCGCGGCGGACCTGGCCAAGTCCTCCGTCAAGGCCGAGATCGTCGGCGACGAGAAGGGCCCCAAGATCAACATCCTCAAGTTCAAGAACAAGACGGGCTACCGCAAGCGCCAGGGTCACCGCGCCAAGCTCACCGCCATCAAGGTCACCGCGATCGGCTGAGCGGGTCGCCCCGCCGCAGTATCCTCTTAGGCAACAGCGAAACAGAAAGAAGCCCGACACATGGCACACAAGAAGGGTCTTGGTTCCTCCCGCAACGGCCGCGACTCCAACGCCCAGCGGCTCGGCGTTAAGCGCTTCGGCGGCCAGTTCGTCAAGGCCGGCGAGATCATCGTCCGCCAGCGCGGCACTCACTTCCACCCCGGCAACAACGTGGGCCGCGGCAAGGACGACACGCTGTTCGCCCTGACCGCCGGCAACGTCAAGTTCGGCACCTTCCGTGACCGCAAGGTCGTCAACGTGGTCGCATCCGAAGGCTGACGCAGCCTCCAGCATCATGACGGTATCCGCGAGGGCGGGCGGCTTTGGCCGTCCGCCCTCGCGCATGCCGGCCCCGGGGAGGTCGCCCCGTTCACTCCGAGGAGTCGTTCATGCCCAGCTTCATTGACCGGGTGGTCCTGCACGTCGCCGGCGGCGACGGCGGAAATGGTTGTACGTCGATCCACCGTGAGAGGTACAAGCCGCTGGCCGGCCCCGACGGCGGCGACGGCGGAAATGGCGGCAGCGTAATCCTGTCCGCCGACCCGCGCGTGACCACATTGCTCACCTACCACCGCGCACCGCACCGGCGCGCCGAGTCCGGCACCCCCGGCCAGGGCGGCTGGCACCGGGGTGCCGACGGCGAGGACCTGGTGCTGCCGGTGCCGCTGGGCACCGTCGTCAAGGACTCCGAAGGCGGCGTGCTGGCGGACCTGACTGAAGTCGGCGAGCGCGTCGTTGTCGCCGCGGGCGGGCCCGGCGGCCGCGGAAACTTCTCCCTGGCCTCCCCCAGGCGCAAGGCCCCCGGCTTCCACCTGCTGGGCGAGCCCGGCGAGTCACATGACGTCACCCTGGAGTTGAAGACCGTCGCCGACGTGGCCCTGGTCGGCTACCCCAGTGCCGGCAAGTCGTCCCTGATCGCCGCCATGAGCGCTGCACGGCCCAAGATCGCCGACTATCCCTTCACCACGCTGACCCCCAACCTGGGTGTGGTTGAGGCCGGCCAGGTCCGCTACACCATGGCGGACGTGCCCGGGCTGATCCCGGGCGCGAGCGAGGGCAAGGGGCTGGGCCTGGAGTTCCTGCGGCACATCGAGCGCTGCGCTGTGGTAGTGCACGTGCTGGACTGCGCCACTCTGGAGCCGGGGCGTGACCCGGTCAGCGACTTCGACACCATCGAGGCCGAGTTGGCCGCCTACGCCGAGCGCCTCGGGCGCGACGAGGCCGACCCGGCGCTTACCGGACTGCCGCCGCTGATGGAGCGCCCGCGCGTGGTGGTGCTGGGCAAGGCCGACGTCCCCGATGCGGCCGATCTGGCCGAGTTGGTGGAGGCGGACTTCAAGGCCCGGGGCCTGCCCGTGTTCACCGTCTCCGCCGTCTCCCACGCGGGGCTGTCCCAGCTGTCCTTCGCCCTGGCGGATTTGGTGCTGCGGGCCCGCGCCCAGGTCCCCGCCGCCGAGCCCGTGCGGCCCGTTATCCGCCCCGCCGCCGTGGGCCGCCGCGGCGGGCAGGCGACTGCGACCGTGTCCGTCATCCAGCACCCCGCCGAGGGCACCGTCTACCAGGTGCGCGGGGCCAAGCCGGAGCGCTGGGTGCGGCAGACCGACTTCTCCAACGACGAGGCGGTCGGCTACCTGGCCGACCGGCTTGCCGCCGGCGGCGTCGAGGATGAGCTGGCCAAGGCCGGCGCCCACGCGGGGGACACCGTGCTGATCGGTGCGGTTGAGGGCGGCGTCATCTTCACCTGGGAGCCGTCCATGACCACCGGCGCGGAGCTGCTCGGCGCCCGCGGTACCGACGCCCGCCTGGAAGACCGCCACCGCCGTACCAACGCCGAGCGGCGCGAGCGCTACCACGAGTGGATGGACGCCAAGGAGGCGGCCCGCCAGCAGCTGCGCGACGAGGCCGCTGAGGGGCTGTGGACCGACGCCGCCGACTGGGAGGACGCATGAGCACTCCGCTTGCCAATGCCGCGGGACAGTCGCATGGGCCGGGCCGGGGCGCCGGGACTAGAAACGGGGCCGTATACCAGGGCGCGGGCGCAGATGCGCGCGCAGGCGGTGTTTGCCTGCGCCCCGACGCCCTGCCGGAGGGGGCGCGCGTCGTGCTCAAGGTCGGCTCCTCCTCACTGACTCGCCCCGACGGCGGACTGGACCTGAACCGTATCGACATCCTGGCCGGGCTGCTTGCCGGCATGCGCCGACGCGGGCACGACGTCGTACTGGTCTCCTCCGGTGCAGTGGCCGCCGGCCTGGTTCCGCTTGGCCTGGAGACTCGCCCCGGCGAGCTGCGCCTGCTGCAGGCCGCCGCATCCGTGGGGCAGGGGCGCCTGGTTTCCCGTTGGCAGACTGCTCTTAGCGCCTATGGGGCGGTGACTGCACAGGTGCTGCTGACCGCTCAGGACGTGGCCGTGCGCAGCCACTACCGGACCGTGCGCGCTACCTTCGACGCCCTGCTGTCCATGGGGGCGGTGCCCGTGGTCAATGAGAACGACGCCGTAGCGACTGCCGAGTTCAACCTGGGCGATAACGACCACCTGGCCGCCCTGGTGTCCCACCTGGTGACCGCCGACGTGCTCATCCTGTTCACGGACGTGGACGGCATGTGGACGGCCCGCCCGGGCACGCCCGGCGCCCACCCAGTGCGTTACGTGGGCGGAAGCGACGAGCTTGCGGGGGTGCGGGTGGATGGCGACGCCGGCGCCCTTGGAACAGGCGGCATGGCCACCAAGGTGCAGGCAGCCACCATCGCCTGCGCCTCCGGCACGGCCACGATTATCGCCAACGCCGACGACGCTCCGCGCCTGCTCGGCGGACGCAACATCCCCTCCGACCTGGGTACCTGGTTCGCCCCCACCGGGCCGCACCGCTCCAGTCGGCGCCTATGGATGGCACATGCCTCCATGCCCGAGGGCAGGGTGCTGGTCGACGTCGGTGCGGCGCGTGCCGTCACGGAGGGGAAGAAGTCGCTGCTGCTGCCCGGCGTGGTCGGCGTGGACGGGGACTTCGAGTCTGGTTCCGTGGTGGAGATCGTGGGGCCGCAGCGGGTGCTCGCCCGCGGTATCTGCCGCTACGCGGCCTCCGAGATCGAGGAGGTGCTGGAGGCCCGCGGCCGGGGCGCCCCCGCCCCCGGCGACCACGTGGCCCCGGTGGTGCACCGCGATGACCTGGCTGAGCTGCCCCGCACCGCCGGCGACTGAGACCGCTGCAGCAGGCCCGCGCCCGGGCTGTCTGCGCACGGAGGTGCGAGATTCAGCATTTCAGCGTGGAGACGTCGCCTGGAGCTCCTCCCGCATAGCATCCAGGCGGGCCACTAAGCGGGCCAGGCTGGGGCTGGCATTGCTCGCCCCTCCCACGTCCCGTTCTTCTAGGGCGAACTCGTTAATACGTACGGCGTACGAGCCATCAGCGGGTCCTCGTTGCCTTGGGCAAGCCAGTGGGGTCGCCAGGGGAGATGAGGCCGTCCACGACGCCCGACATGGCAAGCCCGAGGCCGAGCTCGTCGACCGCGTGTGGGATCAGGGATAGAGGCTTCGCCCCGGAACCGTCATCAGTAACGGTGTTAGGACAAGTACCTCGGCAGGGTTGATGCCCTCGTCGTTCAGGATCCCTGGCGAGTGTGTGGACAGGACGATCCGCAGCTCAGGAGAGCGGCGCACTTGCGCCAGGACTGACGGCAGGAGTCGCACAATCGAGCTGTTGAGAGAACGCTCAGCCTTCTCCAGTAGCAGCACTCCTGGATTCGCCGGTGCCTTAATAATGGGCCACAATGATGGCCCGCAGCAGGCCGATGAGGCGCAGAGTACCGTCGGAGAAGTCCGCCTCGCTCTGCCGGGAGGGTATTAGGGTTCTTCGTGTTTGTGGGTGTGGGGACAAGGGCTCGGGTTGTTGTGTGGTGGTCGTTGTCGGGTCGGTGAGGATGTTGTCGGGCCGGTGTCCTGGTGCGTATGCCGTTGCCGGGCATGCCCGGGTCGTTGAGGGATCGACCGGCGTCGTCGACGCACTATCCGTTGCCCCGGTTGGATCGTCATCGTGCGGTTGGGCCGCCTTAAATGCGCTCCCAGACGGTCTCCCAGACGGTCCGAGTGACAAAACGCGGGGGGAGGCTGTGAGCCCGGGGGATCACTGGAGGCCCCGGTGGGCGCCGGGAAGTCGGTGGGCGCCGGAGACGGCGTCGGGTTGGCCGCCTCGGCCTCTGCTGCGCCGGCTGGACGTTAACAACGCTACTTTACGGCCTGCTGTATACCTCGCAGCCCTTCAGCAGGCCGTTAACAGGCGTTGTTAACCCCGAAGTGGCGTTGCAGATGATCCGGCGTTGTCGACGGCCGCCCGCCGGCAGCGAGGACGCTTCCGACGGGCGCGGGACGTGCTAGGGCCGGCGCCTGACGCACGTACGCCGTTGCGAGGGCCCTCCCGGGCGAACGGTCCGCAGTCGCGGGATGAGGCTGCAGTAGGACTCAGCGTCCTCAGCCAGCGTCTGCTATCGGACCGCGCCTACCCGCACGGCGCGGCGGGGACTACAGTCTGGTGTCATGACGACTTCACCCGTAGATGCCGCCAACGATTCAGCCAACGACGCCGAAGCCCTGGTCGCCGCCACCGCCCGCGCCGCCCGCCAGGCCCAGCGCGCCCTGGCCGGGCTCAACCGGGAGCGCAAGGACGCCGCCCTGCACGCCCTGGCCGACGCGCTGGCCGCCCGCGCCGACTTGATCCTCGCTGCCAACGCCCGGGACCTCGAACGCGCCCGCGCTGCCGGCATGAAGTCGGGACTGATAGACCGCCTCGCCCTAGATGGCGATCGCATCGCGGCCATCGCCAGCTCCCTGCGCGAGATCGCCGCACTGCCCGATCCGGTCGGCCAGATCGTCGACGGGCAGACCCTGCCCAACGGCCTGCGGGTGCGGCGTGTGCGGGTACCGCTCGGCGTAGTCGGCATGATCTATGAGGCCCGCCCCAACGTCACCGTGGATGTGGCCGCCCTGACCCTGAAGTCTGGTAACGCCGTCGTACTGCGTGGCGGTAGCGCGGCCGCGGACACCAACGCTGCCATCATCACGGTGCTGCGCGACGCCCTGACGGCGGCGGACCTGCCCGCCGACCTAGTCACCACTATCGACCCGGCGGGCCGTGCCGGCGCCACCGCCCTCATGCATGCGCGCGGCCTGATTGACGTGCTTGTACCCCGCGGCGGGGCGGGCCTGATCCGTGCGGTGGTGGAGGAGTCAAGCGTCCCAGTGATCGAGACCGGCTCAGGCAACTGCCATGTGTACGTGGATGCGGCTGCTGACCTGGCTGCTGCCGTTGAGATCATCGTCAACGCCAAGACCCAGCGGGTCGGTGTGTGCAACGCCGCCGAGACTCTGCTCGTACACCGGTCTGCCGCCTCCGCCTATCTGCCTGCTGCGGCAGACGCCCTGTGGGAGCGCGGAGTCACGCTGCACGTTGACGCCGGCGCGCGCGCCTACCTAGAGGAGCAGGCCTCCGCCCAGGGCCGCTCGGAGCTGCTGGTGGACGCCACCGAGGCGGACTGGGAAACCGAGTACGGTAGCCTGGACCTGGCGGTGCGCGTGGTTGACGCCATCGATGACGCCATCGCCCACATCGCGGAATACTCGACCGGACACACCGAGGCGATCCTGACGCAGGACGTCACGGCGATGAACCGGTTCGTCGTCGGCGTCGACTCGGCCGCTGTAATGGTTAACGCCTCCACCCGTTTTACGGACGGCGGGCAGTTGGGGCTGGGGGCTGAGCTCGGCATTTCCACCCAGAAGCTGCACGCCCGCGGGCCCATGGGCCTGGCGGCGCTCACCACCACTAAGTGGATCGTCGAGGGGGAGGGGCACGTCCGTCCCTGATCCCGGCGGCCTACTCCCCGTAGCCGGGGCGGTATCCCAGGAGGACAGAACCCGTGAATCCTGATCGTGGCAGACCGTTGGCAGTACTAGTAGCCGTCGCGGCGGCGGTGCTGCTCGTGTGCGTAGGTTTGCTGGTATTCCGTCGGCCGGCGGGGCTCGGCGACGAGCCGGGCATCGCCATGACCCCAACCGCCTCCGCTACCGCCGCGGCTGCGCGCAGTGCCGGGCCGCTGATGACGCCACCCGCAGCCACCGTCACGGCAACCCCCAGCGCCGGTAGTGACGACGACGGCGACGGTGCTGCCGCCACGCCGCAGGTGGTACAGCCGGCGCCGCCTCAGGCCGTCACCCCGCAGACGAATGGAGGTTCCGGCGCCCGCACCGATACCGATGACGATGATGACGACGACAAGGACGACGATGATGACGACGACGACAAGGACGACGACTGAGCGCAGTGCGTGCTCCCGGACGGGAGCACCGCAGGAGGAGCGCCGGGCGCCGGACCGTCAGCTCAGTCGGTAGCCGACTCCGCGTACTGTCTCCAGCCTGTCCTTGCCGAGCTTGCTGCGCAGGTAGGAGACGTAGACATCCACTACGTTGGAGCCGGGATCGAAGTCGAGTCCCCAGACGTTGGCCAGCAGCTGCTCCCGGCTGAGCACCTGGTCGGGATGACGCATGAACACCTCTGCAAGAGCGAACTCTCGCGCGGACAAGTCCACCCATTCCCCGTTCACCCGCACTCGGCGGGTGCGTATGTCTAGGGCCAGGTCCCGGTGCACCAGGAGGCCGGGATCAGGGGCGGCGGTCTCCTGAGGGCGCAGTCGCAGCCGGATGCGGGCCACGAGCTCGTCGAAGGAGAAGGGCTTGGGCAGGTAGTCGTCGGCGCCCCCCTCCAGGCCGGCCACCCGATCGGCCACGGAGGAGCGGGCGGTGAGCATGATGACCGGCGTGCTCACACCCTGACCGCGTATGCGTTCAAGCACCTCGAAACCGTCGATGTCCGGCAGGCCCACGTCAAGCAGGATGATGTCCGCCTCGCCGAGCAGTGCCATCTCTACGGCGTCCGCCCCGTTGTCCACGACTTTGGGCACGAATCCGGCGGCCTTGAGCCCCTTGGTCAGGAAGGAGGCGATACGGGCCTCGTCCTCTACGATCATTACTGCGGTCATGCGTCAAGCATGGGTGTGGTCATGGTATTCACCCGTCCCTTTCTGCCGCGCCGGGCCGTGCCGGTTCAGGGAGTCGCACGGGAATGCGCAGCGTGAAGGTTGATCCTCTCCCAATCTCGGAGGCGATGTCGAGCCCGCCGCCGTGGGCGTCGGCTATGTTCTCCACGATACTCAGCCCCAGCCCCGAGCCCGCGGCACGCCTTTGCGCCTGGGCTGTGCGGGCGAAGCGACGGCGCACCTTCTCCAGGTCCTGCGGCGCGATTCCGATGCCCTCGTCACGTACCCACACCCGCAGTTCGGTGTCCGTTCCAAAGCCTGCCCCGATCGCCGAGCCGAGCCAGATCCGGGAGTCCTCCTCGGAGTACTTAACGGCGTTAGCCGCCAGCTGCAGCCAGGCCTGGGTGATGCGTGCCGGGTCAAGCATGACCGTGCCCGATGCGCACGCCTCCAGTCGCCAGCGCCGCTCGCCCAGGGCGCTGGCCTTATCGAACACCTGCATGGTCAGGGTCTCCGCATCCGTGGCCTCGGGGGTCACGAAGTCGCTCTGGGAGCTGCGCGCCAGCTCCAGCAGATCTCCCACCAGCGCGCTCATCCGGTCCAATTCGTCCAGGGCCAGCTCGGAGGTCTGGCGCACGTCTTCAGGGTCAGCGGGGTCGATGAGCTCCAGGTGACCGCGCACCACCGTGATGGGGGTGCGCAGCTCGTGCCCGACGTCGTCGAGCAGCTCCCGCTGTGCCTCCACCGCCCGCTGGACGCGATCGAGCATGCGGTTGACTGCGGCTGCCAGTGCGGAGAGGTCATCGCGGCCGCGAACGCGCACTCTGGTGGTCAGGTCGCGCTCGTCGATTGACTCAGTGGCGTTGCGAAGCTCCCAGATGGGGCGTAGTAGCCGACCGATGCTGAGCCATGCCAGCGCGGTCACTAGCACCACTGTGACGGAGGCGGCCGCCGCGTAAAGCCGCATGGTGCGCCATACGCCCGCCTCGGCCGCGTCGAGGTCGACGGCCCGGACTAGTGCCGCTGTGGTGTGCCCGTCAGACAGAGGTACTACCAGTACCCGGTAACGGCCGCCAGCTGTCTTGACGTCGCTGATGGTAGAAATGCCGGAATTCGCCATCGGCAGCAGCTGCTCGACTAGCTCGGCATCGGACTCCGGGCGCATTTCGATGCTGTCGGCAGACACCAGCCGCACGGCGCCGTCCATAATGCCCAGCTGTCCCTCGCCGGAGCCGAGCACGGAGTGGCCCATGTAGGTCTGGAGCACTTGGCCCGGATCGGTCAGCGGTGTTCCGGAGGCGGGGTCTACGCCCGTGCTCGCCAGGCGTCGCAGTTCCTGGCGAGCTAGTACCAGGCGGTCGTCGATATCGGCGTGAGTGGAGCGCAGATCCAGCATCCACACGGCGGCTCCCGAGGTGGCCAGCGCCACCGAGGCAACCAGGACAATTGTCCACATGATCCGGGTGCGTATGGTCGCCCGGGAGAACGGGGCGGTGACCTTCACCCATCTATTGTGCCCGTTGCGGTCCCGATCATGCTGCTTGACCGGGACCGCTTCGGGGCGTGTGCCGCCCACCCGTGGAGTCGGCACTTATTCCCCCGGGGCGCGGTCCGCCCAGGCGTCACCGGGTGAGGCCACTAGCCGCAGGGACTCCCGGGTCCAGGCAGGCAGCCAAGTCTCGGCGCCGGGGCGGAAGGCGTGCACGTGGATCAGCCGGAGCCGGGAGGCCAGGTAGTACGCGGACAATCGTGGGCGGCTGGCGAGCTGGCGGCCCAGGTCCTCCAGGAGGGAGGCTACCCGACCGTGCGCCGTCGTGCTGAGCCGGTTCTGAGCAAGCATCAGGTCCACGTGCGCGGCCAGGTTGCCCACGTCAAGGGCGGGCTCGGCCAGGCAGGCGGTATCCAGGTCCAGCAGGGACAGGGTGCTCCCGTCCCACAGCAGCTGGGCGTCGTGCAGGTCCCGGTGGGATGCGGCTAATGGGTCGCCCGGCTGCTCCAGCACCGCGCACACTCGGGCTACGGCGTCCCCGACCCGCGTCGAGGCCATGGTGGTTCCTGCAAGCATCCCCAGGTTCAGTGTCCGCCGCCGCCAGCTGCGCAGTACCTCGGCCTCGTCGGCCCCGGTGTGCTCCGGCAGCGCCTCGGGGCGGACGACGGCGGGCCACAGCTGCACCAGCCTCTCCCAGCCGGCCATTCCCGCGTCGCCCAGGTCGCGTAGGGAGCTTCCCGGCAGCAATTCTAGGTCCAGGCGGGAGGCGGAGCGGTCCAGTACCCGAGCGGTACGCAGGCCCGCACGCACGAAAGGCCGCGCCGCCTGCGGGTCCGCCAGCCGCGCGGCCCGGCCGGGACGCACCAGCTTGCGCACCCGGTCCTGCCCGAGCACTACGGCCCGGCGGCCTGCGCGGTGGACGACCAGGCGCCCGTCACCGTGCGGGTACAGCAGCCGGGCAGACAGATCGGGTAGTGCCGGGTCCTGCGCGTAGGCCAGGGTGTACACGCTCCCACCGGCGTCGATCCGCCCGGCCCGCAGGCGCCCATCGGAGTCCCTGGCCTCAAAGACCAGGCCGCGGTCCCGATCCGGCCAGGCCCGCTCCAGTCCGGGCAGGGCGCGCAGCGCTGCCACAGCCGGTGTGGGAGCGGCGCCTTGCGTGCCTGAAGTGCTCATGATGCCTCCTGGGAGCAGTCGCGGTAGGGGCCCTGGTCAGCGGCGGCCCCCTTACCTGCGTAATACGCTGCCGCCAGCGCCTCGATCCGGTCCGCCTCCAGCGCGATCCGGCGGCGCCAATGCGGATCACCGTGACGCAGCGGGTCCTGAATGCGCGCCAGCCGGGCGCGAGCGACGGCAGCCAGGAGCTCGGTCCGGGACGGCAGGCTACCGCCGGCGTCGGCGTATCCCTCCAGCAGCGCGTTGCCGGCCTCGGCGCAGGCCACGGCCAGGTAGGAGCCCAGGTCGAGCGCCGCGGGCGCCAGCCGGACACGGTCGAAGTCGGTCAGCCAGATCTCGCCGGTGCTGCGCTCCAGGAGCACCTGATCGGGGGAGGCGTCGCCGTGGGCGAGCACCTTCGGTCCCCGCAGCGTCCGGCCCGGCAGGAGCTCGCCGAGTCGGCGCACCCGGGCGGCCAGGGCCGGGTCGAGGTGATTGAGGATGCGCGTGTGCATCAGGGCCAGGGCCTGGGAGTCGGAGTCGTCGTCGTCAAGATCCCGGCGCAGTGCAGCGGGCAGGTCGGCAGTGGCGGCGTGCAGGGCTGCCAGGGCGGCCCCGGCGCGGGCTGTGGCAGCCGGATCGTGGTGGCGGCTCAGGTCCGTGTCGCCGACGAAGCGCTGGAGGCTGATGTGCCCGGATACGGCTCCGCCCGGATCGGGGGGTGCCGGCGGCACGGGGACGTATCGGCCGGCGAACTCCTGCAGCGCCTCGCTGCGGCGCTGCGAGCCGGCAGTCACCCGCACCACGCCGCGGGACGTGCGGGCAACCAGGCGGCGCAGCGGGTTGTAGCGCAACAGGTTGCCCTCCAGGCCTGCCAACAGATCCTCGCTGCGGGCCAAGGCTATGTGCTTGGCGAGGCTTGGATCGGCGGCAACCTCACCGGCCTGGAACAGCAGCCCGTCCCCGGTGTCGTACTGGGTGGTGCGCAGCCCCAGGCGCTCGGCTCGGCGAGCGGCCTTGCCGGCCTTGTCACGACTGGCAGGCCACAGCAGTCGGGCCCAGCCCGCACTGCGGTCACGGCCCGCCTGCAGCAGGGAGACGGTGACTGACACGCCGGGCTTGATACGCACCCGGGCGGCTCTTACTGGCGCTTGTACGAGCTCACTGAGGCGGTCCGGATCCAGCACCGCGTCCACGGCGTTGCGGGTGCTACTGATGTACATGGGTCCTCCTACTCGTGTCGCCGTGATGGCTTTCTCGTGCGATTACGGTTCGGGTCGGCCATGCGGCGCCCACCCGCGTCGGTACCCGGATCGTCGGTGGTCAGCAGCTCCTTCTGGGCGGCGCCGGCGGCAGCCCAGGCGCGGAAGGCCGCAGACTCGTCCAGGAGCTGCTGCGGCGGGCCGTCGAGACGGACCTGACCGTCCTCGATCCACACCACCCGGTCGGCGCGCATGGCGACTTCGGTCTCATGCGTGACCGCCAGCAGGGTGCGCCCGCGTGAGAGCCGGTCGACGGCGTCGAGCACTGCCGTGGAGGAGGCCGGATCCAGGCCGGTGGTGGCCTCGTCGAGGATGACCACCGGGGCGTCGCGCAGCAGGGCCCGCACAATGGCGACGCGCTGGCGCTGCCCGCCGGAAAGGGTGCCGCCGCGTTCGCCGACGACCGTGTCGTAGCCGTCGGGCAGGGAGGCGATGAACTCGTGCGCCCCAGCCGCCACGGCGGCGGCCTCGATCTCGGCATCGGTCGCCTCCGGCCGGCCCATGCGGATGTTCTCGCGGATAGTGTCGGCGAATAGCACCGCCTCCTGGTGCAGCACGGAGACCTGGGCGCGCAGCTCGGTCAGGTCCAGGCTGGTCAGGTTGTGACCGTCCAGGCGCACCCTGCCGTCCGCCGGGTCGAGCGCCCGCACCACCAGCGAGGTCAGGGTGGACTTGCCCGAGCCCGAGGGACCGATGATGGCCACGTGCTCGCCGGCTCCGATCTGCAGATTTACCCCGTGCAGGATCTCGTTGCCGTCATACTCCGTGACCACGTCCTCGAATGCCAGGGAGCCGCGCACATGCCCGAGCGGCACCGGATCGACGGGGGAGACGATGTCTGGGTGCACGTCCATGAGGTTGGCGACCCGCTCTCCGGAGGCCGCGGCCCGGGCGATGCGGCCGGTGTACTTGGCCATATCGCGCAGCGGCTTCATGGTGGTGCGCAGATAGGTGTTGAACAGGACCAGGTCACCCGGGGTCATGGCCCCGGCTAGGACTCGCAGTCCGCCTCCCACCAGCACCACCGCCGAGGCCAGGCCCACGATCACATCGGTGGTGCGCTCCAGGCGAGCAGCCAGCCGCAGGGAGCGCACACCAGCGTGTAGTGAATTCTGGTTGGCGTTGACGAAGCGGTCCTCGACGATCGGCTCCAACCCGTAGGCCTGCACCACCTTGATGGTGCTCAGCGCCTCCTGGGCGGTGTTAGCCAGCTGCCCCTCGGACTTGCGGGTGCGGCGGGCCGCTGAGGTGATCTTCTTGGAGCTGCCGGAGGAGGTCAGGAAGAACAGGCTGATCGCGGCTACTACCACCAGTGACAGCAGTGGGTCCAGCCAGACCATCACGCCGAGCATGACCGTCAGGGTGAGCACATTGGCGGCCAGAGGCAGCCCTGCTGTTACCGCCACGTCCTGCATGCGGGCCACGTCGGACACGAGTCGCTGGACCGTGTCGGCGGAGCGGTTACGGGAGTGGAACTGCTGGGAGAGCGTCTGCACGTGGTGGAAGACGCGGCGTCGTAGCGCAATTGCGGTGCGGGACCCGGCCAGTGCGAAGGACACAGTGGCCAGGTAGTTGCACAGCGCCCGCATGGCGACGATCGCAATGAGCGCTGCCCCCAGCCCGAGCAGGCGTGCCAGGTTGGCGGGCGCGTAACCGGTTGCGGCTCCCAGCGAGGACAGCACCGAGTCGATCACGATCTTCATGGGCCAGGGCTCGGCCACGCGGAAGGCCACCTCGGCCAGCAGTGCGATGGTGCCGCCCGCCACCAGTTTCGCCTGCGGCCGCAGGTCCGGAGCCACCAGTCGCAGGGTGCGGCTCAGCGCGGAGCGGGTAATCTGCGGCTCAGGCATGCTGCGCCTCCGTCAGGGTCAGTATCTGAGCGACGACGGCGTCCCAGCTATGGTGCTTCTCCGCGCGACGTCGGCCCAGCTCCCCGCGCCGTGCGCGCAACTGCGGGGCAACGGCGAGTGCGTCCAGGGCAGCGGCCAGGGCCGCAGGGTTCGATGGCGGCACCAGCATCCCGATGCCGTCCAGCAGCCGGGGCAGCTGGCCTACGGCGGAGGCGACCACTGGCAGTCCGGCCGCCAGGTACTCCAGCACCTTGAGCGGGGAGAAGTACTGCTCATCCTCTCCACCCAGGTCCGGGTAGGGGGCGACGCCGACGGCGCTGCCGGCCAGTGCGGCGGGAATCTCCTGGGGAGCGAGCGCCCCCCGGAAGTCAACATCCAGGCCGAGTTCCTCCGCCTGGGCGTGCAGCGCGTCCCGCTCCGGCCCGTCACCGATGATGCGCAGGGTCCAGCTCTCCTTGGCCAGGGACGCTGCGCGCAGCAGGTCTGCCACGCCGTGCCACGGCTTGAGCGTTCCCACGAAGGCGACGACGACGCCGTCGGGGTCCTCGGGGAAGGGGCGGATACGGTCGGGGTTGACCCCATTGGGGATGGTCACCGCCCGCGGGGCGTCGACGTGGCCGTGTACCCAACGGCGTACCGGCTCGGAGACGCATACGGTGGTGCGGGCGGCGCGCACCTGGGCGCGCAGGGCCGCGACCGCGCCCTCCTCGTTGACCAGCTCACGATGCTGGCGCTGCTCGTCTATAAGCGGGGAGTTGACCTCCAGCACGCCGGGGATGCCGGCCTCGGCCAGCTGCGCCAGGGCCCTGGAGAAGAGGGAGTAGCGCTCGTAGACCAGGTCGGCGCCGTCGGCGAGCGCCTGTTGTGCCAGCAGGCGGGAGGCCTCCGCCTGGGCGTCTTCGCGCGCGGCTGCATCGTCGGCGTTCACGCGGGTGATGTGCACGGGAAGGTCGGTCAGGTCCGCCGGCACCAGGTTGCCGCGGCGCACCGCGTACACGGTGACTACGTGGCCGGCGCGCCGTAGGGCCCGCACGACTTCCTGAATGTGGACGGACGCGCCCTTGGAGCCGAATACGGGCACGCCGGGGTCGGCGCAGATGTAGGCGATACGCATCAGTGAACCTCTTCAAGCTCGGGGTTTGACTGCCAGGCGGAAAGGACTGCTGCCTGGCTGCGGGAGTCGAAGTCCCGCTCGATCAGGGCGCGGGCGTTGCGGGCCAGCGGTGCTGGGTCAACAGTGCCCTCCGCCAGTTCCCGCAGGGCGCGTGCGAGGGCCTGCGGGTTGCTGTGCGGCAGCAGGATCCCGGTGTCGCCGTCGCGGATGACCTCCGGCAGCCCGGTGACCTCGGTGGCGATTACGGGTGTGCCGCAGGCCATGGACTCCAGCACCACCGTGGGCAGGCCGTCGATATTGCCGTCCTCAGCGGGCTTGCTGGGCGCGGCAAACACCTGGGCGCGGCCCAGCAGGGCGCGTACCTCCGCCTGGGTGAGCGGACCCAGCAGATTGACGCGGTCTTCCAGTCCTAGGGCGGTGATCTGCCCTGCCAGGCGGTCGTGCTCCTCGCCCTCGCCGGCAATGTCCACCACGACCGGTACGCCGGCCTTGGTCAGGATGCCGACGGCGTCGATGAGGTCATCGAAGCCCTTCTTGGCCACCAGCCGCCCCACCGCCGCGACGTGCAGCGGGCCGTCAGCGGGGGCAGGGGGACGGAATGGGAAGCGGTCGAGCTCCAGGGCGTTGTACCGCAGCTCGATGCGTGCTCCGGTGCCGGCGAGCAGCGAGTGCAGGTAGCGCTCGTTGTAACGGCTGATGGCGATGACCCGGTCAGCATCGGCGCAGATTCGGCGCAGCCACAGCTGGTCGACCGACTCGTGGAAGATGTCCTTGGCGTGGGTGGTCACCGTGTAGGGGATACCGCTCAGCCGGGAGGCGATCCAGACCACGCGGCCCGCCAGGGAGGCGAAGTGTGCGTGCAGGTGGGTGATGCCGGCGTCGCGGGCGCTGCGGGCCAGTGCCGCACCCTGGGCAACCTCGTCTCCGGGCAAGTCGGCCACTGCGGGGAGGATCTCCGCCAGGCGGGTGCGCATGGCCGGCTCGTTGACCGAGCCGGCCAGCTGCTCCCACATGTCAATGGCGCGGCGCGGGCGCGGAACCCAGTTCACCTGTGCCCTGACGCGGGCGATCTCGGGGTGAAAGCGGGAGTCGGTGGTGGGGCGCAGCGCGAAGATCGTCAGGTCGTCGCCCAGCGCCTCCCGGGCGAGCATCTCAGTGACCACGAAGGTTTCTGAGAAGCGGGGGTAGACCTTTAGTACGTAACCGATGCGGGTCATGACGCTATCTCCTGAAAAGAGCTTGGGGAGGTGAGTTGAGTGCGTAGCAGCGCGGCGGCGCGGCGAGCGGCGACGGATAGCCCGTCGGTGTCGAGGCTGGTGCGGGGCATCCGCCGATTAACGGCCCCGGCGGCCCAGACGCTCAGCTTCTTGGGGCTGAGCTCGTTGGTGCGCATGACGTCGACGGCCTTGACCTGCTCAAGGGCGCGAGCGCGGATGAGCTGCTCAAGCCGTGGCTGCTCACGGGGAACGATGAGCGCGGGAGTGCCGGTGGCCAGGATCTCGCAGGAGGTGTTGTAGCCACCCATCGCCACTACCGCGGAGGCGCGCTCAATCCACCGGCTCAGCCCGGGTAGTGAACGGTGCACCTCGGTGGCGGGACCGGCGGCGGTGTGCACGGCGTCGAAGCCGGCCTCGTCCAACTGGGGTCCGGTGACCAGCACGTGGCGGTAGCCGGGCGGCGGGGTCATGCGGGCGGCACTGCGCAGCAGCTCGAAGCCGTCTGAGCCGCCACCGACGGTGGTCAGGATGAACGGGTCCGATGGCACCCTGCGGCCGTGGTCGAGCTGGCTGCGGCCGTTGGCCAGGTAGCCGGTGAACACGGCACGATCACGCAGGGACATGGGGATCTCACCGGTTGCGATGGGATCGTGCACGGCGGGATCGCCATAAACCCACACCTCGTCGATCAGCTCGCGCAGGTTGGCGGGAGTGTCCAGGTTGCGCCACTCGGCGGCGGCGACCTCTGGCGCGTCGAGTACTTCGCGCAGGCCGAGCACGATTCGGGTGCGCGGGGACGTGGCGCGCAGGTGCTTCAGGGGAGCGCGCAGCTCCTTTCGGACACCGTAGATGTGGCGGTCTACGATCACCAGGTGCGGGGCGAAGCGTTGCAGGGCGGAGGCCACTAGCCCCGAGCGCAGCGTCGCTAGCGAGTCGGGCGTGCCCCGCAAGCCGCGCGGCCGGTAGCCGCCGGAGCTCTTTGTGAATCCCGGCAGAACTAGCCAGTCGAAGCCGGCGGGCAGGGAGAAGCCGGGGGCCGGGGACACTCCGGCCACTAAGAGGCCGGTGACTGAGGCGCCGGTGAGTGCGGGCAGGTCTGCGGCGAGCCTGTGCGCCAGCGCCAGATTGCGGCGCAGGTGCCCTAGCCCCTGGGCGTCGTGGCTGTAGAGCACCACCCGGATACTTGGCGGGCTGGGGCGCAGGGTCAGGGCGTGTGAGGATGTCGCGGCGTTAGCCGGTGGAACGGGCACGGGGCCGTGTACGCCGACCGGTAGTGCTGAGGGGTACGGCGCAGTCTGCCTCGCGTGCGGCGTCAGGGCGTGTACTGCGCGCGGCAGGTGGGGCTTCAGCGCTTGTGTCAGGGGAGATTCACTAGTCATGGGAGTCTTCTTTCCAATCGCCTGGCGGCTTCGGTTAATAGACTCCTGCGGGCTCAGAAGGTGACGATGAGATGACTATGAGAGTTCTCTAAGACGGCGTACCGGCCCGTCACCGGGGCCTGCGAAACGCCTGGGCCGGCAGCCTTTGCCCGGCCCGGACGCATGTAGGAGGGCGCCCGAGGTGATGCTCGGGCGCCCTCCTGGGCCTGCTGCACTCCGGATCGTCAGCCTGGACTCCGGACTTTGGCCGGGTCAGCCGACGGGACTTAAGGCGCCGGCGCGTTCGCCGGTCAGACGATGAACGGGGCGGCTAGGAAGCCCAGTGCCACGCACACGATGATGGCGGCGGTGCCCGGAAGCACGAAGGGGTGGTTGAGAACCATCTTGCCCACTCGTGTGGATCCGGTGTCGTCCATCTCCATGGCGGCAACCGTCGTCGGGTAGTTGGGGAGCAGGTAGTAGTTCGCCACGGCTGGGTAGGAGGCAACCAGCGCAGTCCCCGGAAGGCCCAGGGCGACCATCAGAGGCATGAACGCCCGGGTGGTGGCGGCGTGCGAGAACATCAGCGGCGCGGCGAAGTAGAAGAACACCGCAACCAGCCACGGCGCGGCCTGGAACGGGCCGGACAGGGCGTTGGAGATGGTCTCCTCGTACTGGTTGACAAAGGCATTGCCAAGCCAGGCAAGACCCAGGATGCACACGGCGGCTGTCATACCGGCACGGAAGGTGTCCTGGGTGGCGATCTGGGTGGTCGGCTTCTTAGCCGCAGCGCAAATGACCGCGGCGGTAGCCAGCATGATGGTCATGATCGCCGGGGTGGAGCCCATCGGCGGGTCGGACATGATGCCCAGCTCGGGGGAGGAGATGGTGGCGTAGGTAACCACCGCAATGAGGGCGCCCAGGAAGATGAACAGGCTGGGGACTGCACTGGGAGCCGCCTGGTAGTTGGCTGCCGCGGCAGCCGAGGGCTTGACCAGGCCCTTGGCCTTGCGCTCGATGTAGACCGGGTCGTCCTCAAGCTCGCTGCCCTGGAAGTAGGCGACGACGGCGCCGACCATGCAACCGATGAAAGTAGTGGGGATGACGATGGCCAGGCACTGCAGGTAGCCGATGTTGATCGGCTCCAGCGCGACGACCAGGGCCACCATGGCAGCTGAAATCGGGGAGGCTGCCACACCGACCTGGGAGGAGACTACGGCGATTGATAGTGGGCGCGACGGGCGGATGCCGTGTCCCTTGGCCACGTCCACGATGACGGGGATGACTGAGTAGGCGGTGTGTCCGGTGCCGCACAGCAGCGACATCAGGTAGGTGACGATTGGCGCGAGGAACACGATCTGCTTGGGGTGTTTGCGCAACAGCACCTCGGTCAGGTGCACCAGGTGGTCCATGGCGCCCGCCAGCTGCAGGGCGGCAACTGTGCAGATCACTGACATGATGATGCCGATCACCTCCCAGGGGGCGTCATCTGCGGAGGTGTGCACGCCGGTCAGGACCAGTACGAGGATGCCGGCTCCGCCGGCGAGGCCGATACCTACGCCGCCCATGCGTGCGCCAATGACTATGAACAACAGGACGACGGCCAGATGGAACCAGATCATCGTCGGTCTCCTTTCGGGATGAGGCTGTGTGGTTCTAATGCTGTCCTCATGCGCTTCCGGCCGGTGACCGCAACGGGAAACACCGTTCTTGCCGCTGATCTGGTCAGGGACTTGTGTGGGGCGTGGCTGGGAGGATGACGACAACCTGCTGTGATCGTAGCCATATTTGGGTGTGGGCGCGCGCATTTCGTGTCGGTGATGTCATGACTAATAGGCCGTATCGGACATCTCAACATTGGCGTGCAGCGTGTGAGAGTCGGTATCGGTGCCCGCGGCGTGGCAGTATGTATGCGCCCGTGCGCAATCGGCGTGCGGAGTGGACCGGAGGAGCGCGCGTGGCGACAGACAACGTGAAGGGGCGCCTGTGAGCGACAGCAGCGCGCGTCCCCTGCGCATCGGGATCATGGGGGGCACCTTCGATCCCATCCACCACGGACACCTCGTTGCCGCCTCCGAGGTGCAGGACGTCTTCAACCTTGACGAAGTCATCTTCGTGCCCACGTGGGCGCAGCCCTTCAAGAAGGACAGAAGGGTCTCCCCAGCGGAGCACCGTTACCTCATGACGGTCATCGCAACCGCATCCAACCCGCGCTTCACGGTCTCGCGAGTGGATATCGACCGGGGCGGTACCACCTACACAATTGACACGCTCCACGACATCATGGCGGAGTATCCCGGCGCGGAGCTGTACTTCATTACCGGCGCCGACGCCCTGGCGCAGATCCTGACCTGGAAGGACAATGAGGAGATCATGTCCTTGGCTCACATGGTCGGAGTGACGCGTCCGGGTCACGTCCTGACGGATACGGGTCTTCCGGCCGACAAGATCTCACTGGTGGAGGTTCCCGCGATGGCTATCTCGTCCACTGCTTGCCGCAAGCGGGTCGGACGGGGCGGCCCGGTGTGGTACCTGGTACCCGACGGCGTGGTCCAGTACATACGCAAGTACGGTTTGTACCGGACGGTCGAGAGGTCTGCATCAACCACGTCCATGACCGCCCATGTGGCGCGTGAGCAGTCCCTGAGGAAGGAGAACGAAGGTGAGTGAGAACACCGACGTCAACCAGACTGAGCCCGGCGCGTCGGCTGCCCCCGCGCGTCGCAGTCGTCGCGCTATGCGCGAGGCGGAGCGGGCCGCCGAGCGCGAGGCCTTCCTGACCGGGCAGCAGCCATTGCTTACTCGGCGGGAAATGAGGCGCCTGCGCGAGGAGGCGGAGGCCCTGCAGCGTGCGCTTGAGTCCGGCGAGATCACTCCTGAGCAGGCGCGCGCACTCCAGGATCCGCTCGCTGACCAGCCGGTTATTCCACTGCCCTCGCACGAGTCCTCCGGGTCCCGCGCCGCCTCGGCAACACCTGCCACTGACGGCGCTGCGGACCGCACGCCGACGCCGGCCACTGCACAGACACCGGCAGACCCGGGTGCGGCTGCCGAGGACCGGGCCGAAGCTGGTGCGGAGGGCCGGTCGGAGGGTCAGGCCGCGGCAGCGCAGACCACGCCCACTGACACCTCTGACGATGCTGCCGACGCGGTGGCCTCACCCGCGCAGCAAGCTGAAACTGCCGCACAGCCGGGACGCGCGCCGTCCGCACAGACACCGGCCCTGGTGCCCACGGCTGAGCAGTCCGCACCGCCCGAGTCGGCGGAGTCGGCGGAGGATGGTGCTGCCGACGTGGCTGCGGCTGCAGGCGCGGCCAGCGCCCCTTCCCCGCAGGCGGCGGACGCCAACCTGACTGAGGCGCAGAAGGAGGAGCTGGCCTCGTTGCCCACCGGCGTCATGGAGGCCGTTGACGCGCCGGTTTTGTCTGAGCCTGAGGCCGCGCAGCCTAGTGCGCTGCCGACCCGGCGTTCACTGCGTAATCGACTGGCTGCAGAAAACGCCCCTACGGATGGGGAGCGGCCACATGACGCTGCTGCTGACGAGCACGAGCCAGGTGCGGGCGAGGACGGAGCTGCAGGCGCCGGCGAGGCGCCGTCCCAGTCAAGTGACGAGCAGGCGCAGCACGAGGGCGTGGACTCGGTTCCAGCAGCGGAGGAGAACCCCGCTGCCGTGCCGGCGCGGCGTCCGATTGTGCGCATTCCGTCCGCTGCGCAAGGGGTGCGTACGGTTGACACCAACACGGGTGAACTGACCGTGGTTCAGCCGGTCATTCAGCCTGATGCAGCTTTGCAGGTCACTGGCCACTCCAGTGCGGACGCGGCGGCAGACTCGGAACACGAGTCGGCCAACTCGGCAGATGCAGCTCAGGCAGAAGCACCGGAAGAAGCTGAGCCCCAACCCGACCCCACCGAGGTATACGGCGGTATTGACAATCCCCAGTGGCGCTCCCTGGACGTGGCAGACGCCGCGGTGCCGGAGGCCGCGTCGTCTGCGGCTACGGCGGCAGGGACGGAGGCTGAAGCGGTGCCCGAGGCCGCTGCCGACTCGAAGGTGGCAGCGGACGGCGGGTCTCGGGTGGGGCATACGCTGCTTATCATCCTGCTGGCCGTAGTGATCGCGCTGGTTGTCCTTGCCATCGTGTGGTACCTGCGCAGTAATGGCGTCATCGGCACCCTGTCGCAGGCGCTCAGCGCCTGGATGCCACTGCTTACCTGATCACCCCTTGCCACTAGAGTTATCGCAAAGCCATGCACCAGCTGCAGAAGGAGCCCCGTGCCCGCTACTGAACACGCCGTTGAACTGGCCGTGGCTGCCGCCCGTGCCGCCGCCGAGAAGAAGGCGCAGGATGCCGTCGCGATCGATGTCTCTGAGCGCCTGGCCTTCACGGACATCTTCCTCATCGTTTCCGCCGGGAACGAGCGGCAAGTGCGCGCCGTGGTCGACGCCGTCGAGGAGGCGATGCTCAAGGCCGGCGCCAAGGCCCGGGTTCGGGAGGGTCTCGAAGAGGCCAATTGGGTGCTGCTGGACTATGCCGACGTGGTTGTGCACGTGCTGCAGGATGAGGACCGCGAGTACTACGGGATTGAACGTCTTTGGAAGGACTGTCCGCTCGTGCCCCTGCCTGCCGCCGAGCCGACTTCCGCCCAGGGCTGAGATCAGCCTGCTTGGGATGCTTAGAACATGACACGGCTGGTTCTGTGGCGGCACGGGCAGACCGACTACAACGCCGGTATGCGGGTGCAGGGCCGCATTGACATTCCCCTCAATGCCGCTGGCCTTGAACAAGCACGCGCCGCCGCGCCCGGGCTTGCCGCGCTGGACCCAGTACGTGTCGTCTCTTCTCCGCTGACCCGCGCCCGGCAGACGGCGCAGGAGCTGGCGGAGCTGACCGGCAGGCAGATCGAATTCGACGAGGGTTTACTCGAACGCTCTTTCGGTCGTTGGGAGGGGCTCTCACGCTCGGAGATGGAGGCCAGCTGGCCCGAGGAGTTTGCCGCCTGGCGCGTGGGTGAGGACCCCATTGGAGTGGGCGTGGAGACCAGGGCGGCAACCTCGGCGCGTGTCGGCGCCGCCCTACGGCGCATTGTCCGGGACACGGAGGCTAGCGCGGAGCAAACCATCGTGGTTGTCTCCCACGGCTCGGCGATCACCCTTGGCGTTAGCCACCTGCTGGAGCTGGACTGTGAGGCGTGGTTCGGCTTGAGAAGCATGGACAACTGTCGCCATGCGGTGGTGGCTCCGGGGGAGCGGAAGCCAGGCTGGATGCTAGCCGAGTGGAACGTGCGGTGAGCGGCGGGGTGCGGAGTCGGTGCGCAGCCGCCGCGGGCACACGGGTGAGGCACGGCACGTGTTTTTGATTTGCTCGGAACGGTCCTGACTTCGTAGAGTTTGGGCGTTGCCCACGCAAG
>NZ_PIZC01000058.1:90335-130355 GCF_019325145.1 Actinomyces sp. 594 | reverse complement strand
GAGGGGCTATGGCGCAGTTGGTAGCGCGCTTCCATGGCATGGAAGAGGTCGGGGGTTCGAATCCCCCTAGCTCCACGCAGACTCACGAGTCAGGGCCCCGCCGGTGGTGGGGCTTTTCTTGTACCTGGCCACGGACGGTGGTGGTGCGAGGGTTCGGCCAGGACCGGTACTGGGTGGCGTGGTCGTTCAGGGGTGTTGGCCAGCCGGTGGCCTGGTCAGCAGCGGAGATGCCCTTCGGCCTGCGGGAGTGGCGTAGTAGGGCCTTGCCGGGGTGGTCTTGGGGTGTAGCAGTGTCAGGTTCCGCATGGTGGCGCGGTGTGCGTGGATCAGGCACCGCTGGCGGGGGGTGCTAGAACACCGGTCGTGTAGTGCTTTGGGGGTGTCGCCGACCCTGTTGGTGGTTGGTTGGTGGCTGCCAGGTCGCGCGGGGGACGGGAACGCGGCGGCGTCGGGCTCCGCCGCCGTACTCCACCCCGATTATGCGGAGCGCCCCTGCGTATTACCCGGCCCCGTCAAGCCGCGATAGTGCCCGTGCTCACCAGCACGATGATCAACAGGCCGAGGAGCACGCGGTAGATGAGGAAGCCGGTGAATTTGTTGGAGGAGACGAAGCGCAACAGCCAGGCGATGGTCGCGTAGGCCACCAGCCCGGACACAACCGTGGCGATCACCGTGGCCCCCCAGCCGACGGTCGCCGAGATTTCCCCGGCGGCGGTGACCGCTTCCAGGGCGCCGGCAGCCAGCAGCGCCGGAATGCCCATGAAGAAGGACAGCCGCGTGGCCGTTACTCGGTCAAAGCGCAGGAACAGACCCGCGGAGATCGTCGCCCCCGAGCGGGAGATCCCGGGCAGCACCGGTGAGAGCGCCTGGAAGGTGCCGATGATCAGGGCGTCCTTGATAGTTACCTCACGCATGCCCTTACCTGCGGAGCTGTGGGCGGCACCGGCCGGGCCGTCGCTGCGCCGGTCCGCCAGCCACATGACGCCGGACCACAGGATCAGCGCTCCGGCGATCACCCACAGGGACCGGGAGGTCACCTCAATGAAGTCCTTCAGCAGTAGCCCCACCACGGCCACGGGGATCGAGCCGAGGATGATGCCCCAACCGAGCGTGTAGTCGGGATCGTTGCGCGCCTCGGTGTTGGCGAGGCCCTTGAACCAGGCGGTCACGATGCGCACGATGTCGCCCCAGAAGTAGATGACGGCCGCCAGGATCGCGCCGACCTGGATGACCGCGGTGAATGCGGTCATGCCAACGTCGTTGATGTTGTGGCCGAGGAGCTTCTCGACGATATTGAGGTGCCCGGTGGAGGACACGGGCAGGAACTCGGTGATGCCCTCGACAATGCCGAGGATGACGGCGTGCAGCCAGTTCATGAGGCTCCCAGGGATCGGGTGCAGTAAGTTCCCTGAGAGGCTACCGGGCGGAGGCCGCCTCGTGCGCGCCCGGGGATGTGGAACCGGCCTCAGCGGCGTCTGTCCGCCGGAGGCAACCGCGTCCAGCTTCCCGGGACCGATGACGGTGCTCGATGACGGCACTCGCTGACGGTGCTCCGGCACGCACCAGACTGCAGCCCGCCCGGCGTCGTCGCCCGGGTCAGTCGGTCTCGGCCGACAGGTGCTCCAGCACCGCCTCGTGCAGCAGGGTGTTGGTGGCGACGGCGCTGCCGCCCCAGGGGCCCGGCTCACCGGCCAGGGAGGTGAAACGGCCGCCCGCCTCGGTGACGATCGGCACCAGCGCACCCATGTCGTACAGTTCCAACTCCGGCTCAGCCGCCAGGTCCACCGCGCCCTCGGCCAGGAGCATGTAGGACCAGAAGTCCCCGTAGGCGCGGGTGCGCCAGCAGGCCTGCATCAGCGACAGCATGCCGCGCAGCCGTCGGTGTTCGGCCCAGCCGGACAGCGAGGAGTAGGACAGGGAGGCGTCCTCCAGACTCGCCACGCTGGACACGTGCAACTGGCGGGCCGAGGCCAGAGAGCGGCCGGTCCAGGCGCCGCCGCCCCGCACCGCCCACCAGCGCCGCCCCAGTGCGGGCGCGGAGACCAGGCCGACGACGACCTCGCCGTCCTCGACCAGGCTGATGAGCGTGGCCCACACGGGCACGCCCCGCACGAAGTTCTTGGTCCCGTCGATCGGGTCGATCACCCACTGGCGGGGGGAGTGGCCGGTGGTGCCGAACTCCTCTCCGAGAACGGAGTCGCGAGTGCGGGCGCGGGCCAGGTAGTCGCGGATCAGCCGCTCGGTCTCACGGTCGGCCTCCGTGACGGGGGTCAGGTCGGGCTTGGTCTCCACCTCGAAGTCCTGGGCGTCGAAGCGTGCCTGAGTGAGCGGGTCCACCTGGTCGGCGATGGTGTGCGCCAGGTGCAGGTCGTCGCGCCAACGGCGCTCCGCGGCGGGCGGCGTGGGGGAGGAACCGGCGTTGCTGCTCATGGCACGAGGGTAGACGGCGGCGGCCCGGATCCCGCGGCGGCCGGGCCGAGCCGCACCTGATTCGGGCGCGCATGTCCGGGGCGGGGCATGTACGCGGGGCTCCGGTGCTCGTCTCGCGGATGCCCGCCATGTTCGACCTGCGCCGTACCCTGGCCGCCCTGGTGGCGGTGGCCATGAGCGCGGCCCTGATCGTCTTCAGCTTCATCATCTCCGACACGGCCGCCACCCAGATGACCGCCGCACGCTTACGCTGTCGGGCCAGACCCCCGAACCTGAGGTTTTCGTTGTAATTACGCGGGACCGATAAAAGCGGCGGAAATCGTCGAAGCAGCTCCTGCGTGCGCCGAGCACCTCGGCGCACGCAGGAGCTTTCCCGCTGTCCCGGAGTCGGCGAATCAAACCGCAGAATCATGCGGAACGCTGAAGTTTGCCCGATGGTTAAGCGTGCGCGGAGGCGTAGGCCGTCATCGTGTAGTCCGGTCAGGCTCGTCGCACGTTGTCTCGCTGATGGGTCCGATGTGTTGAGGCCGAGCTGCGGGCAGCGTTAGGTGTGAGCGTGGCCCCGTTCGGCTCTGACCCGGCCCTGGGGCGGTTGAGGCCCGCGTGCTCACCAAGATCTACTGCGCCGGCGCTCCGGCCAGGGTGGCCAGCACGCTAGAGAGTACCGGCCCCGGCCCGCCCCTGGAGCTCGCGCTCCGCGGTCGTGACGAGCACGTCAATGTCGATCGACCAGTATCCGTGGATGATCCGGTTGCGCAGGCCGATGGGGCGATGCCAGACAATCTCTGGGTGGGCGTTGCGAAACTCCCGGGAGACTTTGTTTGCCGCTTCGCCGAGTACGGTGTAGTTCCACATCAGCGCGTCGGTCCGCAGCGGATCCGCGGCGATCCCCTCGGTGCTCAAGTTTCCGATGACTTGGTGTATCCGTGACACGGCGTCCCGCATCTCATGAAGGAAGAGATTGTCAGGCCGCGGCATAGAGTGTCTCCGCGTCGGCAAGGACCTGTTCTCGGATTAACGGGTGCAGGGAGCGGCGGGAGACCAGATCCACCGGCTGGCCGAAGAGGGCGGCGAGTTCATCGGTCAGGTCTTCCTCCCAACCGAGGCTCCGGCCGGGCTGAAGCTGGTAAAGCAGGTCGATGTCGCTGGAAGAGCTGGCCTGGCCGCGCGCAACCGACCCGAAAACATCCAGGGTCGCGATGCCGAAGCGCTGACACAACTCGCCAAGACGCTTCAGATCACCGTCGGAAAACTCAACGATTGTAATGCATCCAGTCTACGAAGTACTCCATCAAAATGTCATTGCGCATCCGACACCGTTTTCACCTCGCGCAGCACCCGGGCGGGCACGCCGCCCACTACAACGCCCGCGGGCACGTCCCGGGTGACCACCGCTCCTGCGGCCACGATCGCACCGGCCCCGATGCTCACGCCGGGGCAGACGACGGCGCCCGCCCCGATCCACACGTCGTCGCCGATGGAGATGGGGGCCGGCAGCAGCGTGCCGCGCTCGGCGACCGGCTCGGCGTGGTTGAGGGTCGCCAGCACCACGCGGTGGCCGATCAGCACTCGGTCGCCGATGCTGATGCCGCCCTGATCCTGGAAGCAGCAGCCGGCGTTGATGAAGACGTTGCGGCCGATATGAATGTTGCGGCCGAAATCCGTGTGGAAGGGCGGCACCAGGCCCAGCGTCCGGTTCACCGGCGTACCGGTCAGGCGCGCGAAGAGCTCCTGAACCTCGGCAGGGGAGTGGTAGGGCCCGTTGAGTTCGGCCGTCACCCGCAGAGCCTCCTGCGTCGCCCGTCCGGCGACCGCGGCGAGCGGCGAGCCACTGGGGATCGGCAGTCCTGCGGCCGTGTGGGCCACAAGGTCCTGCGGGCCGAGGGCGGCGGCGTCGCCCGACGCGTGTTCCGGCGACGCCGCCGCCCCCTGCGGTTGACCCGTGGATGCCATACGCTCAGACCTCGAGCAGGACCTTGATCTCGCGGCGCTCGTCCATGGCCTTGTAGCCCTCGGCGGCGTCGTCCAGCGGGATGCGGGTGGTGAAGACCTTGCCGGGGTGGATCTCGTCGGCCTGGATGCGCCTGATCAGGTCGGGCAGGAAGCGGCGCACCGGGGCGGGCCCGCCGTGCAGGTGCACCTGGGAGAAGAACAGGCCCAGGCCCTCGATCTGCTGATCGTGGCTCACACCGACGAAGCCGACGTAGCCGCCGGGCCGGCAGGAGGCGATGGCCTGGTCCATGGAGACCTGGTTACCGACGGCCTCCACCACGCCGTGGGCGCCGTAGCCGTCGGTCAGCTCCTTGACTTTGGCGGCGCCCTCCTCGCCGCGCTCCGCGATGACGACGTCGGCGCCGAACTCGCGGGCCAGGGCGGCGCGGTCCTCGTGCCGGGAGAAGACGATGACCTTCTCGGCACCGAGCGTCTTGGCGGCCAGCACCGCGGAAAGGCCCACGGCGCCGTCACCGACGACGGCGATGGTCTTGCCGGGCCCGGCCTCGGCGGCCACCGCACCGAACCAGCCGGTGCCCAGCACGTCGGAGGCGGCCAGGTAGTCGGCCAGGCGGTCGGGGTCCTCGGGCTCGCCGCCGGGCACGGCCACCAGCGAGCCGTCGGCCAGTTCCACACGCATGTACTGCGCCTGGGACCCGGTGTAGTGGCCCGCGTTGGCGCAGCGGGACGGGTAGCCGGCCTGGCAGATCTCGCAGGTGCCGTCCGACAGCATGAAGGAGCCGATCACGAAGTCGCCGACCTTAAGGGTCTTCACCTCCTCGCCGGCCTCCACGATGGTGCCCACGTACTCGTGTCCCATGGGGCGGTTCTCCACGGGCTCCAGGCCGCGGTAGGGCCACAGGTCGGAGCCGCAGATGCAGGCGGCGGCCAGCTTGATGACGACGTCGGTCGGCTTGACCACGCGGGGCACCTCCACGTCCTCGACGACGACGTCGCCGGGGCCGCGCATGATCACGGCGCGCATGGTCTCGGGCAGGGCAGTGGCAGTCACGAAAACTCCTCGATTCGGGATGATGCGGGGCGAACAGCCCACGCCGGTTGTCCGTTGCAGCCCAGACTAAAACCGAGGGCTCCAAGACGCCAGGCGTCGACCAGGTATTGGCAGGGCCGGGCAACACGCCGCGGAATTTTCATGCGCAGCGGCCGACGTCGGCTCAGCTCCGAGCGTCCACGCCGCAAGCTATTTCCACATCCTGCTTGCCGCCCGACCGGGAATCGCGGACATGGCTGCCGCAGTGGCGGCCTCAGCGCGGCAGCGGCAGCACCAGGGGGGTGCCGGTGACCGGATCCGGGCTCACGTGCACCGCCAGGCCGAACACCTCCTCAACCAGCTGCGGGGTAATCACCTCCCGCGGCGCGCCGTTGGCCAGGATGCGGCCCGCACGCATGGCGATGATTCGATCGGCGTACCGGCATGCCTGATTCAGATCGTGCAGCACCGCCACGATCGTGGTGCCCAGCTCGGTGTTCAGCTCCCGGCACAGCTCCAGCACGTCCACCTGGTGGGCCAGGTCCAGGTAGGTGGTGGGCTCGTCCAGCAGCAGCACGTCGGTGCGCTGGGCCAGCGCCATGGCGATCCACACCCGCTGCCGCTGCCCGCCCGACAGGGATGCGACCCGCCTGCGGGCCAGAGCGGTCACCTGCGTGCGCTCCATCGCCGCCGTCACCGCCTCGTCGTCCTGCCCCGACCACTGGTGCAGCAGGGACTGGTAGGGGTAGCGGCCGCGGGCGACCAGCTCATGCACGGTGATCCCCGTCGGCGCGATCGAGGACTGCGCCAGCATGCCCACTCTCCGGGCGAAGGACTTGGGGCGGATGCCGGCGGCGTCCTTCCCGTCGAGCAGCACCTGCCCGGAGTCGGGGGCCAGCACCCGGCTGAGTGCGCGCAGCAGCGTGGACTTCCCGCAGGCGTTGGGGCCCACGATCATCGTCACCTCGCCCGGCTGTGCGCACACACTCAGTCCGGAGATGACCGGGTGCTCGGGGTGGTAGGACAGGCACAGGCCCCGGGCCCGGAGCTCGCCCCGGCGCGGGGCGGGCTCAGCGGCGGCGAACCCGGTGGTCGCGGCGGGAGCTCCGCCGCTCGCGGTCGGAGTCACTTCACCGTGGTGCTGACGGCGTCCAGGACAAAGCGTGCCGCCGTCGGGCCGGCGTTGAGGAAGAAGGGATCGTCCTCCACCTGCACGACCTGGTCGGCCTGCACCGCCGAAAGCGTCGGCCACAGCGACATGCCCGTCAGCTCGGCGGGGTCCCCGCCCTGCACGCCGAACAGGATCCAGTCGGCGTCGGCCTGGTCGAGCTGCTCCTCGGAGATGTCGACGGAGGTGTCGTCGGTGAAGGTCTGGGTATCCGGGCGGGCCACGCCCATGTCGGCCAGCACCGAGCCGGCGAAGGAGACGGCGCCGAAGATGCGGGTGCGGTCGCCGTTCTTGCGCAGCAGAGACACGGTCACGTCGTCGGTGATGTCCTGGCCGGCGGAGGCGGCGTCGGCATGGAAGGCGTCCAGCCAGGCCTGTGCCGTCTCCGGCTTGCCCAGGGCGTCGGCCAGCAGCAGGAAGTCCTGCTTCCAGTACTGTCCGGTGCCCTGCGTGGCAACGGTCGGGGCGATCTCGGTCAGGGAGCCGTACAGGGACTCGGCGTCCTTGCCGGCGATGTTCATCAGGATCAGGTCGGGGGACAGGTCTGCGATCGCCTCCACGCTCGGCTCGGTGCGCGAGCCGACGTCGGTGACTGCCTCCAGGGCGTCGACGTGGTCGGGGAAGGCGGCGGGCAGGTAGTCGGGGACGGTGCCGGCCCCGTCGCCGGAGGTGGCGCCCACCGGCACGATCCCCAGCGTCAGGGCTGCGTCCAGCTGGCCGGTGGAGATGATCGCCACGCGCTCGGGGGCGGCGTCAATGGTGGTCTCGCCCAGGAAGTGGGTGACGGTGCGGGGAAAGACGTCGTCGCCCTGACTGGAGCCCATGCCCTCGGGAATGGTGGTGGGGACGGCGGCGTCGGCCGCGGAGGAGGCGGCCGTATCCGTGGCCCCGGCCGCGGCGGAGGCAGATCCGGTGGCGGTGGAGGTAGTGGCGCCGGAGCAGGCGGCGATGACGGGGATGGCGACGGCGGCGCCGAGCATGCCCAGGGCGGTGCGGCGCGAAAGCAGAGAATTCATATGCTGAGGCTATCCTAAGGTGTGCTTCTTTTTTCAAGCCGTGTCCGCTCCGCGGCGCCTCGGGCCGTCCTGGAACTCGGCCTGGTGCTGGTCGGTGCCGGAACGCTCGTTGCCCTGTGCCTGCTCAGCCTCGCCGTTGGCTCCCGGTCGCTGGGGGTGGCCGAGGCGTGGGAAGGGCTGCGCGCCCACGATGACACGGTGGCCTCCCTGATCGTGTGGCGGCTGCGCCTGCCCCGCACCGTCCTCGCCGTCGTCACCGGCGCCGCCCTGGCCGTCGCCGGAGTGGTGATGCAGGCCCTGACCCGCAACCCGCTGGCCGAGCCCGGCATCCTCGGGGTGAACGCCGGCGCCTCCCTAGCAGTGGTGCTGTCCGTCTGGCTGGGCGGCATCACCACCGTCTCCGGCTACCTCTGGTTCGCCTTCGCCGGCGCGGCGCTCGCCGCCGGCCTGGTTCAGCTCATGGCGCGCCGCAGCCGTGAGGCCGGCCCGACCCGCCTGGTGCTGGCCGGAATCGCCCTGGGCGCCAGCCTGAACGCCATCACCGGCACCATCACCATGTATGACACCAGCGCCTTCGACTCCTACCGCTTCTGGGTGGTGGGCGCCCTCGAGGGCCGCGACGCCGCCCTGCTGGCCTGGGTGGCCCCGTTCCTCGCGGCGGGGCTCACCCTTGCCCTGGCCTCCGGGCACACTCTCAACATCCTGGCGCTGGGCGAGGAGCAGGCCATCGCGCTCGGTGCCCGGCTGGGACGCGCCCGGGCACTCGCCCTGGCCGCGATCACCCTGCTGGGTGGGGCGGCGACTGCGGCGGTCGGACCCATCTCCTTCGTCGGGCTGGTGGTGCCCCATGTGCTGCGGCTGGTCCTGGGCGCCGATCAGCGGCGGCTGCTGGCGGCCTCAGCAGTGGCCGGGCCGATCCTGTTGCTGACCGCGGACATCGTGGGGCGCGTCCTGATCCGCCCCGACGAGCTGGAGGCCGGCGTGGTCACCGCCTTCATCGGCGGACCCGTGCTGTTGGCCATGGTGCTGCGACGCGGTGAGGTGACCCGGTGAGCGCGGCCCCGCGCCGGGCGGGTAGCCCCGCTTCCCCGGATGGGGCGGCCGCGCCGCCCGACGGCGTCGCCGCCAAGCGCTCCAAATCCCCGTACGCAGCCGGGCCGCCGGCCGACCGCCTCCTGCTGCGCCCGGGTGCGGGCAGCCTGCTGGTGCGCCGCCGCGCCCTGGCTGTGGCGGCGGTGCTGGTGGCGGTGGCCGCAGCGGCCGGCGTCTACACGCTGCTCACCGGCGCCTACACCCTGTCCGCCGCCGACGCGCTGCGCGTCCTGGCCGGCGGCGGCAGCGACCTGGACCGGTTCATCGTGCTGGGCCAGCGGCTGCCCCGCGTCATCGCGGCCGTCCTGATCGGTGCCATGCTGGCCATCTCCGGCGCCGTCTTCCAAAGCCTGTCGCGCAATCCGCTGGGCAGCCCCGACATCGTCGGCTTCACCACCGGCGCCACCACCGGCGGCCTGCTCGTCATCCTGGTCTCCGCCGCCTCCTCCACTGCGACCATCGCCCTGGGCACCACCGCCGGCGGCTTCGCCACCGCCACCGTCGTCGTTGCGGTGGCCATGCGCCGTGGGGGCGCCGGCGAGAACCTGGTGCTCGCCGGCGTCGCCCTGTCCCAGACGCTCTCCGCGCTCAACGACTACCTGCTCTCGCGCGCCACCATCCAGGAGGCCGAGGTCGCCCGCGCCTGGCAGTACGGCTCCTTAAACGCCATCACCTGGACACAGGTGCGGCCCCTGGCAGCGGCGGCCGCCGTGCTAATCCCATTGGCGGCCTGGGTCGGCCGGCCCGCCGCCGTCCTGGAGCTGGGCGACGACGCCGCCGCCTCCCTGGGGCTCGGCGTGGGGCGGGTGCGCGCCGCCATGGTCGGCTACGGGGTCGTGCTCGCGGCCCTATGCGTTTCCGTGGCCGGGCCTATCGGATTCCTGGCGCTGGCCGCGCCCCAGCTGGCGCAGCGGTTGGCCCGGACGGCGGGGCTGACACTGTCCGTCTCCGCCGCCATGGGTGCCGCGCTGCTTGTGGTCGCCGATCTGCTGGCGCAGCGACTGCTGGCCCCCTTCCAGATTCCGGTAGGGCTGCTGGCGGCCGCATGCGGCGGGCTCTACCTCATGTGGCTGCTGGGGCTGCGGGCACCAGGCGGACCTGGGCGGCCTTGATCACGGCCGTCACCTGGCGGCCCGGGCGCAGTCCCAGCTCCGCGACCGCCGCCGCCGTAAGCAGGCCGCGCAGGAGCTGCCCGTCGCCCAGTTCCAGCACCACCGCCATCAACCCGCCGTTGCCGCTCACCTCGCGCACCGTGGCGCGCAGGGTGTTGCGGGGGCTGCCCGCCGTCGCCCGGCTGATTTCGGGGCCGTCTGCGGGGCTGGGGTAGACCGCGACCGCCTCGGGCGGCAGCAGTGCCGCCGCCGACCGGTCGAGGTGGAAGCCCGCACGGTCTGCAGCCTCTTCCAAGGGGGCGGCCACCACCTCGGTACCGTCGCCCAGGCGAAGGACCGGCTGATCCGGGGTGCCGGTGAGTGTGCCGCGCAGCAGCGTCGTCCCGGTCAGCCGGGCGGTGAAGGCGGTCGCCGGGGCCGCCAGCACCCGGGCGGCGGGGCCGGACTCGACCACCCGCCCGCGGTCCAGGACGGCTACGTCGTCGGCCAGGGCGGCCACCTCCGCCACGTCATGCGTGACCAGCAGGACCGTCAGCGCGGACTGGGCAGCGCGGCGGGCCACCAGACAGCGCAGTTCCTGACGGGCGGCGACGTCGATCGCGGCGGTCGGTTCATCCAGCACCAGCACCGCCGGTCGGGTGGCCAGGGCACGGGCCAGGGCCACCCGGGCCGCCTGCCCGCCGGACAGCTCATCCCCGCGCCGCGCCGCCAAGTGCGCGGCACTGACCGCGGCCAGCTCCGCCGCGGCCAGCTCCCGGGCGGCAGCGCGAGAGGCGCCCTGGCACCGTGGGCCGAAGGCGACGTTGTCCAGCACCGACAGGTGGGGAAACAGGCCCGGTGCCTGGGCCAACAGGGCTACCCCGCGCCGCCCGGCGGGCACGAACCCGTCCGGGCCGTCCACCACCTGCTCACCTAGGCGGACCTCCCCGCCGGTGGCGTCCAGCAGGCCAGCGAGCACCTCACATACGGTCGATTTGCCCGAGCCGTTGGGGCCGATCAGGGCCAGGGTGCGGCCCGCCGGGATATGCAGGTCCACGGCGACCTGGCGGGCGGCGGAGGTGAAGTGCACGTGCACGGCCCTCCCGCGCGGGGAGGCAGCCGCGGCGGATGCGCTCGGAGCCGACGCCCGGGGCGAGTCGCTGCCAGTAGCGTTGCCTGCCCGGGGGGCGGCGGGGGTGCCGTCTGGGAGGTGGGCGGCTGTGCTGGTGGGGTCGGCACCTTGGGGGTGGGACGGCGTCGTGCCTGGCGGACCTTGCAGACGCTGACGAAGGCGCCGGCCAAGCATATCCCAGCGCACGCCGGTGGCGCCCACCACCAGGAACGATGCGGCGATCAGCACCACCGCCAGCGCCAGGGCGGTCGGGGCGTCGGACTCCCGCTCCAGGTAGATCACCAGCGGCACGGTCCGGGTGACGCCCTCACGCGAGCCGGCGAAGGCGATGGTGGCGCCGAACTCGCCCAGGCTGCGCCCCAGTGCCAATGCGGTGCCGCGCGCTAGGGCCGGGGCGGCCAGCGGCAGGGTGATGCGGGTGAGCACCGTCGTCGGGCCGGCTCCGAGCGTGCGGGCGATCGTCTCGGGGCGGGTGTCGCGCGAGCGCAGGGCCGCCTCCAACGTGACCACCAGGTAGGGCATGGAGACGAACACCTGGGCGATCACCACGGCGGTCGTGGTGAAGGAGACCTGTATGCCGAGCCCGCCCAGGAGCGGGCCGAGTAGGCCCCGCTTGCCCAGCGTGGCCAGCAGGGCCGTGCCGGCCACCACCGGCGGCATGGACATGGGCAGCACCGCCAGCACCCGGGCCACACGCACGCCGGGCCACTCGTGGGCGAGCACGACCGCCAGCGGCACCCCCAGGAGTACCGAGACGAGTGTGGCCAGGACACAGGTGCGCAGCGACAGGCCCAGCGCCAGGCGGGCGGACTGCGAGCCGAGCAGGGTGGGCAACTGGGCCCAGTCCACCCGGGTTCCCAGGCCGACAAGGGGCAGCAGGGTGGCGCAGGCACCGATTAATGCCAGGAGCACAACGGTCGCCGGCAGGCGGGTGCGGGCGGCCCGGGACCGGGCGGTAGCACTTCCCCATGCGGTCCTGGTGCCGGATGCGGTTCCGAGCCGGGTCACTTGGCCGCGGGGGCGCCGAAGCCGTACTTGGCCAGCACCGCCTGCCCGGCGTCGGACAGGACCAGGTCGACGAATGCCTGGGCGGTATCTGGGACCGCGGTATCCCGCGTGAGCGCTATCGGGTAGTGGTTGACGACGTCGTTGTCGGGAAGGGCGATGACCTCGACGGCGTTGCCCGCATCGGCGGCGTCGGTGGTGTAGACGATGCCGGCGTCGGCCTCCCCTGAGGCGACCTTGCCGCGCACGTCGGTGACCTTCTGCTCCTCGGAAACCGGGTCCAGCGTCACGCCTAGCCGGGTGGCGAGCGTTCGGGTGGCCTCCCCGCAGGGCACTTCCGGTGCGCAGATGACCAGGTCGGCCCCGTCCAGGGTACCGTCGTCAATGCCGGTGACGCCGGCGGGGTTGCCAGCCGGGACAATGAGCGTAAGCACGTTGGTGGCGAACTCCGACTGGTCCGCGACCAGGGACTGGGCGGCGGCGTCGTCCATGGTGGAGTTGTTGGCGGTGGCGAGCACGTCGGCTGCCGCGCCCTCGGACAGGGCGGATACCAGGTCTTGCGAGCCCTGGAAGTCGAAGACTACGGAGACGCCTAGGTTGGCCCGCTGGAAGTCATCGGCTATCTCCTCGAAGGCGTCCTGGAGCGAGGCTGCGGCGAAGACCACGACCTGGTCGTTAGCGCCCGCGTTGGTTGCGGTGGCGTTGGGGGACTCCGTGCTGGAGGACGGCGAGCCGATGGCGCCGCAGGCCGTGAGCGACAGGGCTGCGGTAAGCACGGCGGTGGCCAGGGCGGTGCGGCGTGTGGCCGAGGCTCTGCGACGTGACAGGTGCATGTGGGCGTCTCCTTCGAGTCGTGGTGCGAGGCCTGGGCCCCACCGGCGAGGCTACCGGCAACCGCTGCGTCCCACCTTCACCGAGAGCGGCACTTGTTACACGCCGAGACCGGTAGATATAACCGCCGAGGTCGGTAGACGTAACGTCTACCGACCTCGGCGTAGGAGACAGACACAGACGACTAGGCGCCCTGGGAGGGGGTGAGGTCATCGGCGCCCTGGTTACCGGTACCCTGCGTGCGCACCGGCTGCCAGCCGCGGCGCGGCCGCACGGTGGCGGTGGCGCCCGGGCGGGAGCGGTAGACCACGTATGGCCGGGTCACGTAGCCCAGCGGCGCGGAGACCACGTGGACGAGCCGAGTGAAGGGCCAGACGGCGAACAGCAGCAGGCCCGCCACAATGTGCAGCTTGAACACCATGGGCACGTCCGCCATCAGCTCCGGGGCCGGGTGCAGGGCGAAGACCGACCGGAACCAGGGGCTGATCGTCTCCCGGTAGTCGTAGCGGCCGTCGGCGCTGCCCAGCAACTGCGTGGACAGCGTCGCCCACGCGCCCAGGCACACGGGCACCGCCAGCAGCACGTACATGAAGATGTCGTTCCGCGTGGTCGCCAGGCGCACCGACTTGACCACGATGCGCCGGTAGAGCAGTCCCGCCAGCCCCACCAGGGTCATCAGCCCGGCAATCGAGCCGGGGATCACGGCCATGAGGTGGTAGACGTGCTCGGGGATACCGGCCGCCTCGGTCCAGCTCTTGGGTATCACCAGGCCCATGAAGTGGCCCAGCGCTACCAGCAGGATCCCGAAGTGGAACAGGGGAGACGCCCAGCGCAGGATGGCCGACTCCTGCCACTGGGAGGAGCGGCTGGTCCACCCGAACTGGTCGGTGCGGTATCGCCATATCAGCCCCGCCACCAGCAGGATGAAGGACACATAGGGCAGAGCGGTCCACAGGACCGCGGACTCGAAGGTGCTCATGACTGCTCCTGTGTGGTGAATGCAGACGGGAAGCCGACGGGCGTCGTCGGCGGCATGGTCGGGAAGGGCAGCGTGTCGGTGACACCCACCGTCTCGGTGGGCGGGCCGGCGGCGACCAGGGCACGTACCCGCTGCGCGGTGGCCTCATCCACCGGCTCCAGGGTGGCGACGACGGCGTCGAGCAGGCGGGCGTAGGGGGAGGCGGCGTCGACCAGGGCCCGGCGCAGCACCTCCAGGCCGTCCCGGTGCGAGGACAGCAGCACGTCGGCGATCTCATCCCCGCTGCGGGCGCTCAGCTCCAGCACCACCGGCAGGTAGTCGGGCAGTTCGTCGCGTTCGAGCTCGTAGCCCGCAGCGGCCAGGGCCTGCTTGAACGCCAGTAGCGCGGCGCCCCGGTAGCGGGTGTCGCCGACGGCGTAATAGCTCAGGTACAGGCAGCAGCGCCGGCGCCGGTCGAATACCTCCACATAGTGCTCGGCCAAGGCGCGGGTGCCCCGGCTGCGCGCCTGCGCCACGAACGCCTCCAGCGGCGCGCGGACCGCCTCCGGTAGCCCAGGGGCGTCGGCCAGGGCCGCGGCGACGGCGTCGAGCCGCTCGGTGAAAGTGCCCTCAGCCGGGTAGTCGAGCAGCAGGGAGACGCTCATATGGACGATCGCCCGCATGGCGGCGTCGACCCTCACCGCGGCCACCGGCGGCGCCACGTCTTCACCGGTCTTCATCGCCATGTCAGCTGCCCTCGGCTCGGCCGGCCTGGCCCACCCCGACGCCGGGGCCGGCGGACGGAACCGGGGAACGGCGCACGGTCGGCAGCGGCAGGCTCACCGGGCCGCCCAGGCCCTGGGATGTGGCGGCGGAGCCGCAGGCGGCGGGGGCGCCCTCACCCAGCAGCGTGCGCACATCCTCACCCATGGCGGTCATGCCGCGCGGCACCTCCGGGCTGGCGGTGGGGATGACGTAGCGGTCGTCGTACTTGGCGATGGCCAGCAGCCGGTACATGGCCTCCAGCTCCTGTCCGCTCATGCCGACGGCGGCGGCGATGGCCGGGTCGGCCTCACGTCCCAGGCGCACCTGCCGCATGTGGGAGCGCATGGCCGCGAGTCGGCGCAGCACCAGCTCCACCGCGTTGGTGTCCCCGGCGGTGAACAGGCCCGCCAGGTACTCCAGGGGGATGCGCATCTCGGACACGGCTGTCAGCAGTACCCGGTGGTCCTCCCCGTCCAGGCCGGCGGCGGCGACCTCGTCCACCACCGGCGACAGCGGCGGTATGTACCAGACCATTGGCATGGTGCGGTACTCCGGGTGCAGCGGCAGTGCCACCCGGTAGGTGGAGATCAGGTCCCACACGGGGGAGTTCTGGGCGGCCTGCACCCAGGAGGCGGGCACGCCCGCATCCCGGGCCGCCCGCACCACCTCCGGATCGTGGGGGTCCAGCAGGATCTCCCGCTGTGCCGGGTACAGGTCCCGCGGGTCGGCGACGGCGGCCGCCTGGGAGACCCGGTCGGCGTCGTACAGGAGCACCCCCAGGTACCGCAGCCGCCCCACGCAGGTCTCGGAGCAGACGGTGGGCTGGCCGGCCTCCAGGCGCGGGTAGCACAGGGTGCACTTCTCGGCTTTGCCGGTGGCGTGGTTGAAGTAGACCTTCTTGTACGGGCAGGCGGACACGCACATGCGCCAGCCGCGGCAGGCGTCCTGGTCCACCAGCACGATGCCGTCCTCGCTGCGCTTGTACATGGCCCCGGAGGGGCAGGCGGACACGCAGGTCGGGTTCAGGCAGTGCTCGCAGATGCGCGGCAGGTAGAACATGAAGGTCTGGTCGATTTCGGTGGCGACCTTCCGGCTCATGCCCGCCACGATCGGGTCCTCGGGCAGCGTCTGGGTGGAGCCGCCCAGGTCGTCGTCCCAGTTGGGGCCCCACTGGATCGTGGGCAGGTACTCGCCGGTCAGCTGGCTCTTGGCGCGCGCCACCGGAATGTTGGGGGAGTCCTTCGGGGCGGACAGCAGCCGGTCATACTCGTAGGTCCACGGCTCGTAGTAGTCCTGAACGCCCGGCATGTCAGGGTTGGCGAAGATCTGCGCGAGCCGGCGCAGGCGCCCGCCGGAGCGGGGCCGCAGCCGTCCACCGGCGGTGCGCTCCCAGCCGCCGCGCCAGCGCTCCTGGTCCTCCCAGCCCTTGGGGTAGCCGACGCCGGGGCGCGTCTCGACGTTGTTGAACCACATGTACTCGGTGCCCTCGCGGTTGGTCCACGCCTGCTTGCAGGTGACCGAGCACGTGTGGCAGCCGATGCACTTGTCCAGGTTCATCACCATGGCGATCTGGGCCATCACCTTCATCAGAAGGTCACCTCCTGGTTGGTGCGACGACGAATGAGGGTGACCTCGTCGCGGTTGTTGCCGGTGGGGCCGATGTAGTTGAAGGCGTAGGAGAGCTGGGCGTAGCCGCCCGCGAAGTGGCTGGGCTTGAGCACGATGCGGGTCAGCGAGTTGTGGGTGCCGCCGCGGCGTCCCGAGGCCTCGGTAAGCGGCGTGTTCATGGTGCGCTCCTGGGCGTGGTGCATGAACACCGTGCCCTCGGGGATGCGGTGGGAGACGACCGCGCGCGCGGCCACGATCCCGTTGCGGTTGTAGGCCTCCACCCACTCGTTGTCCCGTACGCCGATCTTGTCCGCGTCCGCGGGGCTCATCCAGATGGTCTGCCCGCCCCGGCCCAGGGTGAGCATGTGCAGGTTGTCGTAGTACTGGGAGTGAATCGCCCACTTGTTGTGGATCGTCAGGTAGCGCACGGCCACCTGCACTGCGCCGTCGGGGGTGGTGCCCACCTGCCCGGGTGCGGCCTCCCCGTAAAGGGCGGCGAAGTCCAGTGGCGGGCGGAAGGTCGGCAGTGACTCACCCATGTCCCGCATCCAGTCGTGGTCCAGGTAGTAGTGCATGCGGCCGGTGAGCGTGTGCCACGGCTTGGCGTGCTCCACATTGACCACGAAGGCCGAGTAGCGCCTGCCCCCGTGCTCCGAGCCGGACCACTCCGGGGTGGTGATCACGGGCTGCGGCTTGACCTGGGTGTCGGCGAAGGTGACCTGCTTGCCGGCCTCCTCCTCGCTCAGCTCCACCAGGGGAGTGCCGGTGCGCCGGGACAGGGTCTGCCAGCCCTGGGTGGCCAGGTGCCCGTTGGTGGCGCCGGACATGTGCATGACGGCGTCGCCGGCCCGGATGGGGGTATTGATCAGTGGGCGGCCCGCCGCCGCGCCGACGCCGGTGCCGTGGGCACGCCGCAGTCGCTCCATCTCCCGCTCCGGGTGCAGCATGATGCCCTTGATGGGGATGCCGGGGGACTCCACGAGGGGGCCGACGGCGTCGAACTTGTTGCGGATCTGGGTGTAGTCCCGCTCGATCGGCACCAGCTTGGGCATGGTCACGCCCGGCACCCACGCCTGCGGCAGGGCGGAGGTGTCCCCGTGCGGCATGGTCATGGCGTCGGGCGTGTCGTGGGTCAGCGGGGCGGCCACCACGTCGGTCTGGGTGCCCAGGTACTTGGGCGCCCAGGCGCTGACCAGCTCGGCCAGTTGCTGGTAGATGTCGAAGTCGCTGCGTGCCTCCCACGGCGGGTCGATCGCCAGGTTGAAGGAGTGGATGAAGGGGTGCATGTCCGTGGTGGACAGGTCGTACTTCTCATACCAGGTGGCCGCCGGCAGCACGACGTCGGAGTGCAGCGTCGTGGAGGTGTTGCGGAAGTCCGCCGTCCACATCAGGTCCAACTTGCCCTGGGGAGCCTCCTCCCGCCAGGTCATGGACACCGGGCGGCGTCCGGCGGGGGTCTCGACGGCGTTCACGTCGCCACCGGAGCCGACCATGTGGCGCAGGAAGAACTCGGTGCCCTTGGCGGAGGAGCCGAGCAGGTTGGTGCGCCAGGAGGCCAGGATGCGGGGGAAGTTCTCCGGGGCGTCCGGGTCCTCGCAGGCGAAGCGCAGCTCGCCCCGGGTCAGCTGGTCGACGACGTAGTCCTTGGGGTCCATGCCCGCGGCGGCGGCCTGCTGCCCCAGCAGCAGCGGGTTGCGGTCGAAGGTCGGATAGGAGGGCGTCCAGCCGCGCCGCATCGCCTCCACCAGGGTGTCCGAGGCGGTCTTGCCCGCCAGGGTGCCGGCGCCCAGCGGAGAGGCCAGCCGGTCCGCCGGGGTATCGTCGTAGCGCCACTGGTCGGTGGTCAGGTACCAGAAGCCGGTGGAGATCATCTGCCGCGCGGGCCGGTGCCAGTCCAGGGCAAAGGCGAACTGCGACCAGCCGGCGATGGGGCGGACCTTCTCCTGGCCGACGTAGTGGGCCCAGCCGCCGCCGTTGACGCCCTGGGTGGCGCACATGGAGGTCAGCGCCAGCAGGGTCCGGTAGATCTGGTCGGCGTGGTAGTAGTGGTTGATGCCGGCCCCCATGACGATCTGGGAGCGGCCGCCGGACTCGATGGCGTTGACGGCGAAGTCCCGCGCCACCCGGATGGTGGCCGGGCCCGGCACGCCGGTCAGCTCGGCGGCCCAGGCGGGCGTGCCCGGGACGGTGGCGTCGTGGTAGTCGGCCGGCCACTGGCCGGGCAGGCCGGGACGGGCCACCGCGTAGTCGGCCAGCAGCAGGTCGTAGACGGTGGTGACCAGCCGCCCGTCGGGCAGGCGGGTGGCGGGCACGCCCCGCCGGACTACGCCGCCGCCGACGCTGCCGGTGGGGGTCTGCGAGCCGGGCAGGTCGAAGCGGGGCAGCAGGATCTCCGTCGGCTCGACGACGACGCTGCTTGCCGGGGCGGGCGAGCCCGCGGCGTCGGCGGCCTGGGAGGATGGGCCCGCCGCGCCGTCGTCGGCGAGGTCGGCGATGGACATGATCGGGTCCACGCCCTCCATGAGCAGGTTCCACTTGCCCTCGCCCTCGGGGGTGAAGCGGTCGGCCAGCGTGCCGCCGGGGTCGGCGGGGCCGCGCTCGCGGTCCCACACTAGCGGCCGGAACTCGCCGCGGGGCAGGTCGTCGGCCACCCCGGCCACGCCGTCGGCGGTGACGAAGCGGCCCGGAACCGTCCCGGAGCCGTCGGGGGCGGGCACCAGCTCCACCAGGAACGGGGCGTCGGTGTGACGGCGCATGTACTCCAGGAAGAAGGGCTCGCGCCGCCCGACGTGGAACTCGGACAGGATCACGTGCCCCATGGCCATGCCCAGCGCCCCGTCGGTGCCGGGGGCCACCCGCAGCCACTGGTCGGCGAACTTGGTGTTGTCGGCGTAGTCGGGGGAGACGGCCACCACCTTCTGCCCGTGGTAGCGGGCCTCAGTCATGAAGTGCGCGTCCGGGGTGCGGGTCAGCGGCAGGTTCGACCCCCACATGATCAGGTACTGGGCGTTGTACCAGTCGCCCGCCTCCGGGACGTCGGTCTGGTCTCCGAACACCTGTGGGGAGGCCGGCGGCAGGTCCGCGTACCAGTCGTAGAAGGACAGCATGGTGCCGCCGATCAGCTCGTGGAAGCGGGCGCCGGCCCCGTAGGAGATCATCGACATGGCCGGGATGACGGAGAACCCGGCGCACCGGTCCGGCCCCCAGGTGCGGATGGTGTGCACGTAGGCGGCGGCGATGAGCTCCATCGCCTCGTCCCAGCCGACCCGCACCATTCCGCCCCGCCCGCGCGCCGACTTGTAGGCGCGGGAGGTCTCCGGATCTCCAGTGACCTCCGCCCAGGCGGCCACGGCATCGCCGTCGTGGCGCTGCCGGGCGGCGCGGAAGGCGTCCAGCAGGACGCTGCGCACATACGGGTAGCGGATGCGCGTGGGGGAGTAGGTGTACCAGGAGAAGGCGGCACCGCGCGGGCAGCCGCGGGGCTCGTACTCGGGCATGTCCGGCCCGGTGGTGGGGTAGTCGGTGATCTGCTTCTCCCAGGTGATCACGCCGTCGGTGACGTACACCTCCCAGGCGCACGAGCCGGTGCAGTTCACCCCGTGGGTGGAGTGGACCATCTTGTCGTGGCTCCACCGGTGCCGGTAGAAGGAGTCGGCGTCGCGCCCGCCTTCGAGGAACAGCCGGCGGGCGTCTGCGGATGGTTCTCCCCGGCGCAGGTAGGAGCCCAGGGCGAACAGTCCCGGGGCGTTCTCAACCCTGGCGTCGGGTCCGGGGACGATCGGGGCGGTGGGTGTACTCATCGCGGGTCCTTGGCGGGGTGGCTGGAGGTATGGGCGGAACTTGAAGCGGTGTGATGAGTCGGCCGGGCCGCCGATCCGGTGCGGCCGCGGCGGTGACACGGCGTCGTCGTCGGGAGTGTCAGCCGGGCCGCTTGGCGGAGGGTCGGGCGTAGCGGATCCAGCAGATGACGGCGCACACCACGCAGAAGACGGCGCAGCCGTAGAAGAATGTGGAGGTGGACATCAGAGTCAGGGCGATGCCGACCAGGAACGGCCCGAGTGCGGCCACGGCGGCGGTGAAGCCGATCGCCCCGCCCGCCTGGCGCTTGGGCATGATCATGGGCATCTGCTTGAAGGTGGAGGCGTTGCCCACCCCGGCGAAGAAGAACATGGCCAGCAGGCCGATCATGAATACGGGGAAGTCGCCGGCGTCGTCGGCGGTGGCGACCTGCCAGCCGCAGAAGGTCATGGTGACGGCCATGCCGACGGCGGAAACGAAGGTCCAGATGGCGCCGCCGAAGCGGTCGCACAGGGGACCCCAGGCGAAGCGCAGGAAGGATCCCAGCAGTGTGCCGATGAAGGCGTAGGAGGCGCCCTTGGGCAGCTCGGCGGCGGCCAGTGTCTGGGCCAGCGGGGAGGAGGCGCCGTAGTTGTTGTTGATGATGTTGGCGGTCTGCGCGGCAAAGCCGGAGAAGATGCCGAAGGTCATGATGTACAGGACCGTCATCAGCCAGGTGTCGATGTTGCCGAAGATGTCCAGTTGCTGGCTGATATTGGCCTTGACCGGCACGTCCTTGATGTAGGCGAAGGCCAGGGCGGCGGCGATCAGGGACCACGGCAGGAAGAAGACGGTGGCGTTGAAGACCCGCGGGGCGCCGTCGGCGTAGGGGGCCACCCAGGTGAGCCCGAGCAGGCTCGTGCTCATCAGGAACGGGGCGGCCAGCTGGATGACGCTCATGCCCATGTTGCCCAGTCCGCCCTGCAGGCCCAGCGCCGTGCCGGACAGGCGCTTGGGGAAGAAGAAGCCGGTGGAGGGCATGTAGCCGGAGAACGTGGCGGCACCGATGCCGCAGGTGAAGGACAGCGCCAGCAGGGTGGCGAAGGAGGTGGCGGGGTTCTGCACGGCGAAGAACCAGCCGAGCATCGGTAGGACGTACAGCAGGGAGGACCAGCCGATCATCTTGCGCGAGCCGATGGTCGCGGGCAGGAACATGTAGATCAGGCGCAGCCCCGCGCAGGACAGGCCCGGCATGGAGGTGATCCAGTAGATCTGGTTCGTGGTCAGCTCGAAGCCGATCTCGTTCAGGCGCGGGGCGACGGCGCTGGGCAGGAACCACACCGTGAAGCCGAGCATGAGGGAGAAGGTGGTGATGGCCAGGGTGCGCCAGGCGATGGACGCCGACCAGCCGTCCGGCTCCTCCGGGTTCCAACCGGTCAGGACGCGGCCGGAGGTATCGAGCTGACTCATGGTGTTGTAACTCCTGTGGGTAGGGGGTGAGTAACCGTGAGCTGTTCCGGGTGAACCGGTTTGCGCGTGGGCGGGGCGTCCCTGCCTGCGCGGTCAGGACATGATCGCCTGAACTGGACGTTCCCCATTCGTCGGGGTCGTGGCTGGCTTGATTTCGCGGTTCTCCGACCTCATGTTTTTTCCGGAGAGGACCGTAATAAGCAAGTCTGATGTGAGCTAATAGGCATCCGGTGCGAGGCGGGTGTGGGAGTATCCGTGCTGGTCGAAGGGGTTTTGGCCGGGTTCTCCGGCTACCGTGTCCGGCATGAGTCAGCAGACAGCGCCCACTTCCTCCGGCATGCCCACGGCGTCGGCCTCAGTCGCCCCCGCAGATGCTCCCGTGCCTCAAAAGGGGCTGCATCCGCTGCCTGAGCCGGTCAAGGGCGCCGTGATCACCGTCTCCGACCGTTGCGTAAGCGGTGAGCGGGAGGACGTCTCCGGTCCCCTGGCCGCGCGGCTGCTGCGAAAGCACGACGTCTTGGTCGACGCCGTGAAGGTGGTGCCCGACGGGGTGGAACCGGTGCGCGCCGCCATTGAGGAGGCCATTGCTGCCGGTGCGCGCGTGGTGCTGACTACCGGCGGCACCGGCGTCACCCCGCGTGACCTGACCCCGGAGGCCACCGCCCCGCTGCTGGCGGTGCGCTTGGAGGGCGTCGAGGCGCAGATCCGCGCCTATGGGTTGACCCAGACTCCGCTGTCAAGTCTCTCCCGCGGGCTCGTGGGGGTCACCGGTCGCGACGCCGACGGCGTGCTCGTGGTCAACGCGCCCGGCTCGCGCGGAGGTGTCAAGGACACCATCGCCGTGGTGGGGCCCCTGGTTCCGCACGTCCTGGAGCAGCTCGGCGGCGGCGACCACTGACCGCCCCACCCCTCCTGTCCCTGCCCCGCCCCGCCCCGCCCCGCCGAGACCGGCACTTGTAACACACCGAGACCGGCACCTGTGACGTGCCGAGACCGGCACCTGTGACGTGCCGAGACCGGCACTTGTGACGTGCCGAGACCGGCACTTGTGACGTGCCGAGACCGGCACTTGTGACGTGCCGAGACCGGCACTAATGACCTGTGCGTTTGAGGCGCGCGATCCGGGCGGCCGGCTGCACATGGCGGGAGACCTGCATGGGCTGCCTGACAATCATTCCGCGGCGCGCGTGCGCTCGCGTTTGGTTCGAAGCCCACTGACCGGGCGGCTCTCGCATGCGGTGCGGGGCAGCAGGGCGCGGAGCCTTTCTAGCGCTCGATCGGTATCGCGCACCTCGTCTGGCGAGAAATGCGCGATTTCGAACCCCTGATCGATGAAGGCGTCATCGCGTGCGGCTTGGCGGGCGCGGACGGCGTCCGGATCGTGACGTAGCTTTATCAGCCCATCCACTTCCGCCGCTCTCCGCAGGCTCTGCCAGCCGAGATCTGCGAAGAAGGTGGTTGTCTCGGTGTGCAGCGGCATCTGTGGAGTCGGTGCTGTGAGTCCATTCGCCAGGCAGATTCTGCGCAGCTCTGTCTCATAGGGCGATTGGCTCCAGGGAGTGGCGACTTCAATGACGGCCCTGGCCCTCCGCACCCCGCGTTCGCCGCGGCGACGACTCAACCGATCCATGATTCGCGTTCGCAGCATACTCGCTTCCCGGTTGATCTCGGCGGCGCGATCCCAGGGACGGTTGATGGTGCGGTACCCCGGCTGTTTCGTGTCAGTAGGGGGAGTTAGAGCTCCGGTGGCGATCGCCATCAAGGAGTCGACGGCCACCAGGGCAGCATCCGGTTGGAGGTACCGGGCGCAGTCCTCGATGGTTCGTTCGAGTCCGGTCACACGTATTCCATCGATAGTGATGACGTCGGTGTCAGGAATCTGGAAATGGTGACGATGGAGCGCGCGGCTGGCGAGAGCGCGTCGACGGTCGAGCGGGCTCAGATCGCGGCTGGGTGGACGCGTAGGGTCGCGGCGTGTCGGCGGACGACGTAGTCCGTGGACATGAAAGGGAACTGCGAGGTGCAACGCGTCCGGGGCGTGCCAGGTATTTCCTCCGTGCATCAGTACGGCGCTTTCCAGAACTACCACACCGCTGAGTTCGTCAGTGCGCACCGTTTCCAGCATCACGGCGTGCATCGCGGTCTGTCGTTCCCAGGCTGCGGCGTCGGGAGGGAGATGGATGTACGCGTCGCGTCGAATCTGGGTGAGCTGCCCGGAGCGGACTTCACTCTCCAGTAGGTTTCGCCCGACAATGGAGCGACGAATGAGTGCGGTAGGGATCACGGGGGACTCGTTGGTGGGGGTGGCGCCATTGCTCATGACGGAAGCGTGCACTAGATGCGCCTATTAACGCCATCTATCTCCGCGCGCCCTGTGGATAGGTATTTTTGAGGATGTCTTGAAACGTGTCTGTGGGCGGCGGTGCGGCTTCCTCGGCACGTTACTGGTGCCGGTTTCGGCACGTTACTGGTGCCGGTTTCGGCACGTTACTGGTGCCGGTTTCGGTGTGTTACGAGTGCCGGTCTCGGCGGGGAGGGGAGGAGGAGTAGGTGCGGATGTCCTCCCAGGTGTCCAGGTCGCGCGCGGCGCGGGCGAGGGCCTCTCCCCGTGCGGACAGGTCTACCCGAACCAGATCCATCCCGCCCAGCACCTGCCGCACCGCGACATCGCGCAGCGCCGCGCCCCCGGGTGCCACACGCCCCACCAGCGCGGCGGTCCGGTACACGCCCAGTAGGTACTGGACATGATCACCGTCGACCGCGCAGGCGCCGTCGGCTCCGGCACGTCCCTCCAGCGCCTCCCGCAGCAGCGGCAGGGCCCGCCAGGAATCCGGAGCATCACAGGTGACGACGGCGCTCAAGTGCTTGTCGACGACGGCGCCCGTCGGCCCGGACGGATCGCTTGCCGCTGCCTGCTCGACGGCGGCGAGCCGCGCCAGCCCGGCCGCGATTCCCGCCACCGGCCCGCCCAGCGGCGGCTCCTCCAGGGCCCGCAGAACTCCGGTCGGCACCGCCACCGCCGGCGGCGCCACCACAACCACTTGACCTGACGGCAGCTGCTCGCGCACGCGTTCAACCCCGCCCAGCACATGGTCGAGCAGGCGGGCACCGCGAACCATCACGTCCGGTTTCGACGCCCCTCCCAGGCGTCGCCCTGTCCCGCCGGCGAGCACGACAACATCCAGCCGTCCCGTCTCCGTCACCTGTTCTCCTGCCCGGCGTCCTCCGAACGCACCCAGTCGCCGGAGCGGCCCCCGGACTTTGACAGCACCTTCGCCTCGCGCAGCGCCACGGTTCGGTCCACGCCCTTGACCATGTCCACCAGCGCGAGTCCAGCGACCGTGGCCGCGGTCAGCGCCTCCATCTCCACACCCGTGCGGTCGGCGGTGCGCACCAGCGTCTGGATGCGCACGCCATCCTCCTCAATGCGCAGGTCCACAGCGCAGGCGTGCACCCCGATCACATGCGCCAGCGGCAGTAGTTCCGGAACCCGCTTGGCGGCTGCGATCCCGGCGATGCGCGCCACCGCCAGCGCGTCGCCCTTGGGGACGGCGTCTTCGCGCAGAGCCGTGATGATCGCGGGGGAGCAAGCCACGAAGGCGGTCGCGGTGGCCGTGCGGACGGTGGGCTGCTTGGCGGATACGTCGACTATGCGGGCGGCCCCGGAGTCGTCCAGGTGCGTCAGGCGGATGGGCCGACCGTCCGCCGCTCCGGCGGGCGCGGTGTCCGCAGCGGGCTCGGGAGGCGCGGTGGTGGCCGCGGCGTCGTCGGCGGTGGTGGACGTCTGCGCCCGGACAGGGGCGGGCTTGCGGCGGAACAGGTGCATGGGTCTCCTCGGCACGGTTGGAATCAGGCGGTTTTGTGCAGGGGCACGCGGTTACTGGGCCGGGTGCGGCAGCGGCCCGGCGGGCGCCGACAGCGCGAGCAGGCGCAACTGGTCACCGACGTCTACGCCATCGGCATCGGCCTCCACAACCGCCAACGCCTGTGCGGCGGGCAGCGAGGCGACCAGGTGGGACCCCGATCCCAGCCGGTGCGACGGCGCCACCCAGGCGGCGCCGTTCTCCACGCCCGCGGGCCGCTGCTGCGGCGGCGCAACGAAGCGCACCGGCACATGCTGGCGGCGCCCCCGCGGGCTGTGCCAGCCGACGGCGGCACGGGCCGTCGCCATCAGCGCGCCGCCGTCCCGGGAGACGTTCAACTCGTGCCCGGCCAGGCGCGCCAGGGCGGGGGCGACGATCGTCGTGAAGGACACCAGTACGCTCACCGGGTTCCCGGGCAAACCGATCACCGGCACCCGGCGCCCATCCTGCGCGCGCACGGTGCCGTAGCCCTGCGGCTTGCCCGGCTGCATCGCCACCTTGACCGTAGCCAGTTCGACGTCGTCCCCGGCGGGGCCGTCTGCCTGCCCGCGGGCCGCGGCCAGGGCGGTGAATGGGTCGAAGGCCCCCACCGAAACGCCCCCGGAGGTGACCAGCAGATCGGCGTCGGCGGCCGCCGCGCGCAGGGTAGCGGCCAAGGCGGCGGGGGTGTCGGCGGCACGGGAGACGGTGCCGAGCCGGGCGCCGTGCTCGGCCACCAGCCCCGCCAGCAGCAGGCTGTTGGAGTCCGGGATGGTGCCGGCGGCCAGGTCACGCCCCGCATCAGCCAACTCCGCCCCGGTGACCACGACGCCGACGCGCGGCCGCGGCACCACGCGCACCGTCGACCGGCCCACGGAGGCGGCGGCCGACACCGCGGTCGCCTTGAGCACGGTGCCCGCCCGCAGCACCTGGTCGCCCACGCCCACGTCCTCACCGGCACGTCGCACGTTATCCCCCGGGACGACGGCGGCGCGCACCTCTACGCGGGCCGGCGGCGGACCCGCGCCCGGCGCCTGGTCGGTGTCCTCCACCCTGACCACCGCGTCGGCGCCCTCGGGCAGCATGGCGCCGGTCATGATCCGCTGGGCCGTCCTAGCGGTCAGCGGCCCGGGCACCGTCCCCGCCGGCACGTCGCCCGCCACCGGCAGGGCAACGGGGGCGGTCGCGGCCCCGGCGACGTCCGCGGCGCGCACGGCGTAGCCGTCCATGGCCGAGTTCGTCCAGGGCGGCACCGGTACTGCGGCCCGCACGTCCTCGGTCAGGACCAGGCCGTGGGCATGCCCCAGTGATACCTCGACCGGGGCCAGCGGCGTCAGCGCGGCGAGCACCCGGGCGAGGTATTCATCGGGCGGCAGCATGGGTTCGGTCATGACGAGATCCTTGAGGCGTGAGCGTGCAGTTGTGGGTCCGGGCTATGGGGCGGGGTTGCCAGGTGCGGGCGCCGACGCGTCGGGCGGAGGCGATGCCCCGACCGGAACATCATGCCCTGTCTGCGCGGCGGGGCAGGACCGCGTCGGCCCTTAGGGCCGTGTAACCTCCCCGGGAGCCGTTCTCGCCGCCGCAATGCCAGGGGAAATGCCAGGGGAGCGGCGGGCAGGGCCGGCGACGCGAGTGACAGCGAAGAGGAGAAGAAGGTGTCCCAGGAGATCCATACCAATCCGACCCCAGAGCGCTCTGCCGCCTCCGGTGCCGGGGCCGCGGCGAGGGTGTCGACGTCCCGTCCTGCCCGGGTCGCGGGCACTGGGATCACCTCTGACCCGCTCGACACCGCCCGGCTTGCAGCCGCAGTGGCGGATCCGGCCGCCGGAGCCGTGGCCACCTTTGACGGCAGGGTACGTAACCATGACGGCGGGCGCGGGGTGAGGGCTATCCGCTACTCGGCCCACCCCAGCGCGAACGAGGTGCTTACGGCAATCGCCACTGAGATCGCCGACCGGGAGGGACTGCGCGCGCTCGCGGTCGCGCACCGCGTGGGCGAGCTTGCCGTGGGGGAGACCGCGCTCGCCGTGGCGGTCAGTGCCGATCACCGCGCTGCCGCCTTCGGAGCGGTGCACGACATCGTCGAGGAGGTCAAGGCCCGGCTGCCCGTCTGGAAGCAGCAGATCTTCTCCGACGGCTCTAGCGCTTGGTCCAATCTGCCCTGAGGGGTGGGGCCTGCCCTATGCGCCGACTGAGGAAGCGAGGTGGGCTAACCCCCGCCGGCGAGGCTGCAGTCAGCCACCCGCGAAGGGCGGCAGTACGTCGACCCGGTCACGGTCGTGTAGCTCGGACAGTGAGTCGGCCGGAGCGGAGAGGGAATTGACCAGGTAGCTGGACACGCCGATTACCTTGGCCATCTCCAGTCCGCGCCCGGCAAGTAGTTCTCGCAGGCCCGCCAGCGTTGTGCCTGGGGGCAGCTCCAGCCGTTCCTCGGTACGCCCCGCCGCCTGCGCGGCGGCGGCGAAGTAGTGCACCTCAATGGCAATGGTGCCGACAGTGCTCGCGGAGGCGTTGGACAAGCTCATCTCCTTGTTGTTGCTGCTTGCGGCGTTGGCCGGGTCAACCGCCGATCGCTGACATCGTACGGGCGGGCAGCGTGAATCCGCTGTCACCTGCCTGCGGATCATCGGAGCCGTGCGCGCGGGGCTTGGCCCACGTGGCGGCCGCCCAGATGCGTATCAGCTCCTCGTCGTCGGCCCCGGCGCGCATGGGGCCGCGCAAATCGGTCTCCGTGCTCGAGAACAGGCAGGTCAGCAGGCGGCCGTCGGCCGTCAGCCGGGTGCGGTCGCAGTCGGTGCAGAAGGGCGCGGTCACCGAGGCGATCACTCCTACCTGCCCCGCCGGGTACTCCTGCCCGTCCGGACCGACCCCCGCGGCAACTTCCCAAAGCGCTGCCGGACGCCGGTCCGGACGGCCCAGGGGGGTGAGGGAGAAGCCGGCCCGCTTCAGCACGTCAAGCACGTGCGCCGCGTCAACAACGTCCTCGGCACGCCAGGAACCACGTGGACCCAGTGGCATGTGCTCGATGAACCGCAGCCTCCACCTGCGCCGCAGGCACTGCGCCAGCAACTGCGGGGCACGCTCGGCGAGATCCGCAGGCAGAGCCACCGCGTTGACCTTGATCGGGTCCAGTCCGGCCGCCTGCGCCCCGGCGACGCCGCGCAGCACGTCCTCCAGCCGATCCCGGCGGGTCACCGCCGCGTACTGCTCCGGAGCGAGGGCGTCGATGGAGACGTTGACCCGGTCCAAACCAGCCGCCCGCAGGCCGGCGGCCCGCTTGTCCAGGCCCAGGCCGTTGGTGGTCAGGCCGATGTCCGGTTTGGTACCGGTGCGGCGCGTACGCAGGGTGGACACCGCCGCGACGATCTCCTCCAGATCCCGGCGCAGCAGCGGCTCCCCGCCGGTCAGCCGAATTCGCTCCACCCCCAGTCGCTCCACGGCCAGACGGGCCAGGCGGGCGATCTCGGCCGCGCTGAGCAGCTGCGGGGAGGGCAGCCACTGCAGGCCGTGCTCCGGCATGCAGTAGGTACAGCGCAGATTGCAGCGGTCGGTCACCGAAATCCTCAGATCGCGCACGGTGCGCCCGAAACGGTCCACCAACTGTGTGGGGATGGCCTCGGGCGCGAGGGTGACGGGCGGCGCGCTCATGCGGGGGATGGTAGTCAGCCGACGCGCACGATCTCCACGCGGGCGAAGCCGTCCTCCGCCTCCAGCAGCGTGTGCTTGACGGCCATGGGCAGCTGGTCGATCTGCGCCAGCAGCGGTGTGGGCACATGTGGTGCGAGCAGGTCGAAGCCCTCACCCACTCCCAGGGAGGAGACCGCGCCGAGGACCGCCGGATGACGCAGCCGGTGGGGGATGGGGCGCACGTCCAGGCACATGCGCTCGGCCTCCACTGCCCCGCAGCCGCAGCTGCTGTGGGAGTGGGTCTCCTGGATCGGGATCAGCTTTGGGTCTTCGCTCACGGATACCTCCTGATTAGTTCTTCAATCGTGCTGGCAGACGCCTTTGCGCCTTAGGCCACGGTGTGCGCGCGGACTTCGGTCGCGCTCCCGGAACCGCGCGCGGCACGACCGATTGCCGGGAGCCCATCCATTTTATTACGGTGTGCCACGTGGAAAACAAGGTGGCCTTAGCCGGTGGCACCGATAGCCGCCTAGGAGACGGGCGGCAGGCTCGCTCCGGACCGGGTGGGGCGTCCCGCCGAAACCGTCGGCGTAGTACCCAGATCCGGCGCAATGGCGTAGTGCTGGCCTGGTTCCTTGCTACGGCCGCACTCGCGGTAGGCGTCATCGGCGGGCCGCTGGCGGCATGGGGCACCTGGCTACCGCTGCATGCCTTGCTGCTCGGCGGCGTCGGCTCGGCCATCACCGTGTGGTCGGCCCACTTCGCCGACACCCTGCTGCACCGCCCCGCCCTCGGCGGCGCGGCCCTGCTGGACGCGCGCCTATACGTCCACAGCCTCGGCGCCATTGCGGTGCTGGTCGGCACCGCTGCCGGCCGTACCGCGGTGGCCCTGGCGGGCGTGAGCGTGGTGGTGGCCGCGGCCGCAGTCGGCGTGGTGGCGCTCGGTGTGCAGTACCGGCGTGCGCTCGCCCCCGCGATGGCGCCGTTGACCTTTCACTATCTCGCCGCCTTGACGGCCCTGGCCGCGGGCTCGGCGCTGGGGTACCTGGTCCACTGGGCGGACGGTCGCGGCGAGCTTCATCTGGCCGACGTCCTCTACCTCGCCCACACCACCACCATGCTGCTGGGCTTTGTGGGCATCACCGTGCTGGGCACGCTCACGGTACTGTGGCCGACCATGCTGCGCACCAGGATGGAGCCGACGGCGGCCCGCCTGGCCAGCCGGGGCCTGCCGGCGCTCGTGGTCGGCACCGCCACCACCGGCTGCGCGGGCCTGTGGCGCCCGGCGGCGGGCATGGGCGTGGCCGTGTACCTCGTCGGCGCCCTTACCGTGATCCTGCCGGCAACGGTGACGGCACGGCGTGTTAGGCCCACCTCCTTTGCCACCATGAGCGCGGCGGCCGCCGTCGGCTGGCTGCTGGCCTGTGCGGGCTTCATCGGCACCGGTGTCACCCTGGCCGCTGACGTAGCCGCCGCCCGCGATGTCATACACGACGCCCGCCTTGCCTTGGGCGGAGGACTCGCCCTGCAGATCGTGGCTGCCGCCCTGAGCTACCTGACCCCGGTCATGCTGGGCGGCGGAGCGGCAGCCGCACGCGCAGCCAACGCGCTTATGGACCGTGGCGCCGCCTGGCGAGTGACGACGGCGAACCTGTGCCTCCTAGCGGCGGTCGCCGAGCCGCTGCCTTGGAGCGTGCGGCTAGCCGGAGGCGTGGCGGCGGGGCTCACGGTTGCCTACGTGCCGGTGGGGATCGTCCTGAGCGTGCGGCGGGCTGCTTACCGACGTACGGAAGGCGGCCGTGTGAGTGGCGCTGAATCACGCCCGACCAAGAATCCCGCCGTCGGACTGGACGGGAACCGGCGCAGCACGCAGGAGGACGCATGAGTAACGTTAGTGACGCTTACAGCCGGGAGGACCGCGCCGGGAACGCCGGGTCAAGAGCGGACCGGGCGGCCGTCACCGCCGGCACCGCCCCCGCTGTCGGCCGGGGCGGGCGCCTCCGGGCAGGCAGTGCGGACCCGGGCGCGACGCGCCTGGATCGACGCGGGGCGCTTGTAGGCCTGCTGACGGTCGGCGGCACGGTGGCGGTAGGCGCAGCAGCGGCTGTCTGGCGGGAAGGCGGGTTGAGCCAGCGGCGCGATGACTCCGTTGCGGCCACCGGCCGGATCACGCGCGTGACCGTGAGCGTGGAGGGCATGCGCTTCGTGCCTGACACAGTGGAGGTACCCGTGGGCGACCGGCTGGAGGTCACGCTGGACAACACCGGCGACCAGGTCCACGACTTGGTGCTCCGGCTCGCTGACGGCGCCACCGCCTCCACCGGGCGGGTGGCTGCGGGGGAGCGCGGCAGCCTTGAGGCCGGCGTTGTCACAGGCCCGCTGGAGGGCTGGTGCTCCATCGCTGGGCACCGCGCCCAGGGCATGGTCCTGCAGGTCACTGCCTCGGGGCGGAGCCCCTCGTCTCTGTCGGCTGCCTCCGCGGATCGCGCGGCCATCCCCGACTATGCCGCCACCCTGCCCGACGACGTGGCCGCCTTCGATGCCGCCCTGGCACCGGCCGAGCCGGTCACCGTCCACGAGCACACCTTCACGGTCACCGAGCAGAGCATGTACGTGGGCGGCGGCGTCACCCAGCGGCGCATGACGTACAACGGGCAGGTGCCCGGCCCGGTGCTGCGCGGCAAGGTGGGCGACACCTTTCGCATCACCCTGGTCAACGACGGCTCCATGAGCCACTCCATCGACTTCCACGCAGGCGTGGTCCCGCCGGATGAGGTGATGCGCTCCATTGGCCCCGGCGAGTCCCTCGTCTACGAGTTCGAGGCGCAGCGCTCCGGAATCTGGTTGTACCACTGCTCCACCGCACCGATGAGTGTGCACCTGGCTTCCGGCATGCATGGCGCCGTCATCATTGACCCGCCCGGGCTCGCCGAGGTCGACCGCGAGTACCTGCTGATCCAGTCGGAGATCTACCTCGGCCCCGAGGGAGGCGAGACCGACGCGGACAAGGTGAGCACCAAGACCCCCGATCTGCTGGCCTTCAACGGCACCGCCTTCCAGTACCGCGACCGGCCGCTCGTGGCGGCTCCGGGGGAGCGGGTGCGCATTTGGGTGCTGGATGCAGGGCCTTCGCTGCCGACGGCGTTTCACGCCGTCGGGTTACAGTTCGACCAGGTCTTCAGCGAGGGGGCCTGGACACTCGGAGGACCCGAGGAGATCGGTGCCGCCTGGTCCGGTGGCGGGCAGGCACTGGGGCTTCAGCCCGCACAGGGCGGATTCGTCGAATGCGTTCCCCCCGCCCCGGGTACCTACACGCTCGTCAGCCACGCCTTCGCCGATATGGAGAAGGGCGCCATGGGGTATCTGAGGGTTACCGCTTGAGCGTGTGGTCTCCGGTGTGTCCGCAGGAGGGACCTCCGTGGGCTGCGAACGATACGTGGCAGCCGTCGGGGCGCAGCGGGGACAGCGTGAGGTGGGCGGCGGCACCCTTTGCCCGGGGCGCGGCCTCGGACTCGGCGCCTGCCCGGCAGCGGGCGTAGCGCTCGTTGAGGAAGCTCTCGTGCATGACGCACACCAGTGGGTGGGGCGGGCGCGAGGAGGTCACCAGGGGGCAGGCCTTGAGCACTAGCTGCTCGCCGTCGAAGTCGGGGGCGAAGCCCATAAGTGACAGGTGCTGCGCCAGGGCCGTCAGCTGCGTCTCGGGGCGCCCCGCCTGCGGGACTGGGCTCGCCGGATCGGCGGGAGTCAGCTGTGCCCAGCGGCGGCCGATTGCCTTGGCGCGTTCCCGCGCCTGCTCGCCGTCCCCGAGTTGGTCGATAACGGCGTCCAGCAGGGCCAGGTAGGACCCGGCCACTCGCGCCGGGTCTGGGCCGGCGGGAGCGTACTGCAGGGCGGGGCGTCCGCGACGCCCGGTGGGGTTGGTGGATGCGTTCACGAGGCCCGCCTCCACCAGGGCGTCCAGGTGCTCGCGAACCGTGTTGTGGTGCAGATTCAGGGTGCGGGCCACATGCGCTGCGGTCAGCGGGTGCGAGGCGTGCTCAATCTCCTCGAGTACCCGACGACGCGCTTGGGACAGCTCGGCCCGCACTGACAGATCTGCCCAGGCGGGACGGGGAAGGGGCGCCGCTGGGACCGAGGGGACGGACATATGCATAGGCTAACGTCTGTTCGGGCCGCCGCGTGGGCAAACGACTTGCCGAACGTGGCGCGTATCCCGTCCTGTCCGGGTTTCAGCGTCGGCGTGGCGTCGTCGGGTCCTCGGCCTCCAGGGCGGGGGCGAGCAGGCGCCGGAAGGAGTCGACCCGGGCCCGGCGCCGCCCGCGCTCCGCGGGCTCCAGCGCGGAGTCGGCGGACCAGTCGTCCAGGGCGCACTCGATCACGCCGGTCTCGTGCGTGCAACCGCGCGGGCACTCCTCTGCGACCTCGGTCAGGTCCGGGAAGCCACGCAGCACGTCCGCGCTGGATACGTGCGCCACCCCGAAGGAGCGCACCCCGGGGGTGTCGATCACCCAGCCGCCGCCGGGTAGCTCCAACGCCTGCAGGTTGGTGGAGGTGTGGCGGCCGCGACCGGTGACCACGTTCACCTCCCCGGTGACCCGCTCCGCCCCGGGCACGAGCGCGTTGATGAGCGTGGACTTGCCCACGCCGGAATGACCGACGAACACCGAGGTGCGGCCGGTGATCAGTGCACGGACCGCCTCGACGCCCTCACCGGCGCGGGAGGCCTCGGCCCGGCTGGAGGGGTCCAGGCGCGTGGCCACCGAGCGCACCCCCAGCGGCTCGTACAGCCCCAGCAGCGCATCGGCGTCGGCCAGGTCCGCCTTGGTCAGGACCAGCAGTGGTTCCATGCCGGCGTCATAGGCGGCCACCAGATACCGGTCGATCATGCGCGGGCGCGGCTCCGGGTCCGCCAGGGCGGTGACGATCACCAGCAGGTCGGCGTTGGCCACCACCGGCCTCTCCGTGCCAGCCGTGTCCCCGTCCTCCGCGCTGCGGCGCAGCAGAGTGCGGCGCTCCTCGACGCGCACCATGCGGGCGAGGGTGTCCTTGCGGCCGGAGGTGTCCCCGACGACGGCGACCCGGTCCCCGACCACGACCTTCCCGCGTCCCAGCTCGCGGGCCTTCATCGCCGTGATGTCGCCGCTGCCGTCGGCGGTGAGAGCGGGGTCCTCCAGGCGGATGCGGTAGTGACCGCGGTCGATGCGGGTGACCATGCCGGGCACGGCGTCGGCGTGGGCAGGGCGCTGCTTGGTGCGCGGGCGTGAGCGCCTGCCGGGGCGCACCCGTACGCGCGGATCGTCGGTGCCGATGTCACGGCGGGCCATCAGCGCGCCTCCTCGGCGGCATCCGTCATATCTGCCGGTTTGGGCACGTCATTTGTGCCGGTCTCGGCATGTAACAAGTGCCGGTCTCGGTGAGTGGGGGAGTGCCCGTCCAGCAGGCGGGCCCACAGGCCGGGGAAGTCGGGCAGGGTCTTGGCGGTGCAGGCGATGTCGTCCACCTCCACGCCGCTCACCCCCAGGCCGACGACGGCCGCGAAGGTCGCCATCCGGTGGTCGGCGTAGGCGCGCAGCCGGGCCGGGTGTAGGCGCTGCCCGGCGGGCAGGGAGGCGACCTCCAAGCCGTCAGCGGTCTGGCGGGCCCTCCCGCCGACCCGGTTGATCTCAGCCTCCAGCGCCGCCAGGCGGTCCGTCTCGTGCCCGCGCAGGTGGCCGATGCCGCGCAGGCGCGAGGCGTGCCCCTGCGCCGAGGCCAGGGCCGCCAGCGCGGCCACCGTGGGGGTCAGCTCTCCGACGGCGGACAGGTCGGCGTCGATCCCGCCGAGCTCACCGGTGCCGATGGCAGTCAGTGTGAGTGAGCCGTCCGCCTCACGGACCTCCTCGACGGCGCCGCCCAGGGCGGGCAGCAGCCACCGCCAGGCGTCCCCTGCCTGGGTGGTGCGCTCCGGCCAGTGGCGTACGCCGACGCGCCCGCCGGCCACCAGCGCCGCCGCCAGGAATGGGCCGGCGTTCGACAGGTCCGGCTCAATTGAGACCGCGCCACCCCGCGGCGCGCTCGGGTGCACCGTCCAGGTGCGCGCGCCCACGGGCGCGTCGGCGTCCGGCTCGTCCACGGCGATGCCGCGTCCGCGCAGGAACTCCACGGTCATGGCCACATGCGGCAGGGACGGCACCGGCCCGGTGGGGGTGACGGCCAGCCCGCCGGGAAGCAGGCACCCGGCCAGCAGCAGCGCGGACAGGAACTGGGAGGAACCGGAGGCGTCCACGCGCACCCGGTGCGGCGCCTTGGGGCGGGCCGGGTCGGCGGGGCGCAGCAGGTCCCCTCCGCCGGGGCCGACGCGCACGGGCAGGAAGCCGGGCTCACCCAGATAGGCGACCTGCGCGCCGAGATCCTCCAGGGCGTCCAGGAGCGGGGCCAGGGGGCGACGGCGGGCGGCGGCGTCGCCGTCGAAGACCACGGGCGCGTCGGCCAGCGCGGCCAGCGGTGGGATGAAGCGCATCACCGTCCCGGCCAGGCCGCAGTCGATGCGGGTCACGCCGTCGGCACCGGCACGGGCCGGGAACGGGCGCGGCGCGGGCGTGACCCGCAGGGCCCCGTCGGCCAAGGCGCCGGACTCATCGGGAAGTTCCTCGAAGCGGGCCCCCAGCGCCGTCAGGGCGGCACGCATGAGCTCGGTGTCGCGCGAGCGCAGGGCGCCGCGCAGCGTCGTCGGGCCATCCGCCACTGCGGCCGCCACCAGCGCCCGGGCCGTAAGCGACTTCGACCCCGGCAGGTCCACGACGGCGTCCAGCGGGCCGGTGGCGGTAGGCGCAGCCCAGGGGCGAGACGCGGGCTGAGGAACGGCAGCCACCTCGGTCACAGCGCGTCGACGATGGCGTTCAGGGCCGCGCTCGGGCGCATGGCGGCATCGGCCAGGGCCGGGTCGGGCAGGTAGTAGCCGCCCAGCTCGACCGGGTGCCCCTGCACCGCCACCAGCTCGTCCTGCACCTGCTCGTTAACCGCATCCAACTGCTCGGCCACGGGCGCGAAGCGCGCGGCCAGGTTGGCGTCCGCCGTCTGCGCCGCCAGCTCGCGCGCCCAGTACAGGGCCAGCCAGGCGTGGGAGCCGCGGTTGTCGACGCCGCCCAGGCGGCGGGCGGGGGAGCGCTCCTCCTGCAGCAGGGTGGTGGTGGCCTTGTCCAGGGCGTCGGCCAGCACCGTCGCCCGCGTGTTCCCGCTCACCTGCGCCACGTGCCGCAGCGCCTCCGCCAGCGCCAGGAACTCACCCAGGGAGTCCCAGCGCAGGTAGTCCTCTTCAAGCAGTTGGCGCACGTGCTTGGGGGCGGAGCCCCCGGCGCCGGTCTCATACAGGCCGCCGCCGTTCATCAGCGGCACCACCGACAGCATCTTGGCGCTCGTACCCACCTCCAGGATGGGGAACAGGTCGGTGTTGTAGTCGCGCAGCACGTTCCCGGTCACCGAGATCGTGTCCTCACCGCGGCGCGCCCGCTCCAGGGACAGGCGGGTGGCTGCCACCGGGTCCAGGATGCGGATATCCAGGCCGGCGGTGTCCTCGTCGGCCAGGTAGCGCTCCACCAGGGCGGCGATGGTGCGGTCGTGGGCACGCTCGGGGTCCAGCCAGAAGACGGCCGGCGCCCCGGTGGCGCGCGCCCGCACCACGGCCAGGTGCACCCAGTCGCGTATGGCCGCGTCCTGAGCCTGGCAGGCGCGCCAGATGTCCCCGGTCTCGACGTCGTGGGTCAGCAGCACGGTGCCCGCCGGGTTGCCCGTTCCGGCGGTGACGACCACCTCGACGGTGCCGTCGGCGGGGATCAGGAAGGTCTTGTCGTGGCTGCCGTACTCCTCGGCCTTGCGGGCCATCAGCCCCACGTTCGGCACCGAGCCCATGGTGCGCGGGTCCAGGGCGCCGTTGGCCTTGCAGTCCTCGATGACGGCCTGGTACACGCCCGCGTAGGAGGAGTCGGGGATGACGGCCAGGGTGTCGTCCATGGAGCCGTCGGCGTCCCACAACTTGCCGCCGGCCCGGATCATGGCGGGCATGGAGGCGTCGATGATCACGTCGGAGGGCACGTGCAGGTTGGTGATGCCGCGAGTGGAGTCCACCATGTTCAGCCGCGGGCCGGAGGCTAGTTCCGCCTGCAGGCTCGCCCGGATCTGCTCGCCCTCGGGTAGGGCGTCCAGCCCCGCCAGGATCGAGGCCAGCCCGTCTTCGGCGCGCAGTCCGGCGGCGGCCAGCGCCTCGCCGTAGGTGCTGAAGGTCTGGGGGAAGAAGGCGCGCACCGCGTGCCCGAAGATCAGCGGGTCGGAGACCTTCATCATGGTGGCCTTCAGGTGCACCGACAGCAGTACGTCGTCGGCCTTCGCCGCTGCGTTCGCCCCCGCCAGGAACTCGTCCAGCGCCCGCGCCGACATGAAGGTGGCGTCCAGGACCTCCCCGGCGGTCACCGGCAGTGCCTCACGCAGCACCACCGGCTGCCCGCCGTCGGCCGGAACCAGCCGAATCTGGACGGTGCCCGCCTCCGGTACCACCACGGAGCGCTCGTTGTGACGGAAGTCATCGGCGTCCATGGTGGCCACGCGCGTCTTGGAGTCCGGGCTCCACGCGCCCATGGAGTGCGGGTGGGTGCGCGCGTAGGCCTTGACGGCCTGCGGGGCGCGGCGGTCGGAGTTGCCCTCGCGCAGCACCGGGTTGACGGCGCTGCCCTTGACGGCGTCATATGCCTCGCGCACCTGCCGCTCGGTGTCGGTGGCGGGCTCGTCGGGGTAGTCGGGCAGGTCGTAGCCCTTCTCGCGCAGCTCGGCGATGGCGGCCTTTAGCTGCGGCAGGGAGGCAGAGACGTTGGGAAGCTTGATGATGGTGGCGGTGGGGTCCTGCGTGAGAGCGCCGAGCCGGGCCAGGTCGTCGTCCACCAGCCCGAAGGCGGCCAGAATGCGGCCCGCCAGGGAGATGTCCGCGGTGCCCACACTCACGTCGGCCGCCCGGGTGAAGCCCTTGATGATCGGCAGCAGGGAACGGGTCGCCAACATGGGCGCCTCGTCGGTCAGCGTGTAGATGATGTCGGGCGTCCCGGCGGGGGCGCTGGAGGCGTTCTGGGCGGTCACCGGTTGTATTCCTTCATGTTCCTCGAGGGCGTGTGTGGGCCTGACCCGGGGGCCGGCGGCGGCCGACGGGCGTGTCCCAACGACGAGGTTAGCGCGACGCGGCGGCGGTTCGCGCCGGGACCACCGGCTCGTACTCGGCGCGCACCTGCGCCTGTGCTGCCGCGATCGCTTCCCTGAGCCGACGGCGATTGTTCCACCGCCAAGCCAGGGAGGGGCGCCCCTCGCGATCAACCGCGGACAGGGCCAGCCCTGCGCCGACGGCGGCGGACCGCATCAGCCCAGACAGCGCTTCCTTACGCTCGTCCTGGCTCTCGACGGCCCAGACCGGGTTATTGACCAGTGCCAGCGGGACGTTGAGGACGGCCAGCACCGTGGCGCAGGTACGCGGCGCCCGACCGGTGGCCAGCCCGAGTCCGGCGGCCACACTCACCGCTCCGCTGACGCGGGTGAGTAACTCGGCGTCAGAGTGCAGCACGGGCGGGACCCCGGCCTTCTCCAACCAGGGCTGCACCCGCTCGAACTTATCCGCATGCCGTTTGGGGCGGGCGAGGGCGTCAATGCCATCGGCGATGAAGGGGGCGGCAAGAGCCGGGCGGGCAACGGTGCGCAGAAGATCCATGTCACCCATCCTCGCGCACCGCGCCGCCCGTTGCCAGTAGTCCGGCCGAGGTAGCCGGCGGAGGTAACCGGGAATGCGCGGACGTCTCTCACCGTTAGGGTGCCTGATGAATGTTTCCCCAACCAGCTCAGTCCCGGGGCCTGCGCCCATCACCGATACGGGTGGTGGACTCGGCCTGCTGCCGGACGCGGTGTTCGCTATGAGACCACTCGCACATGGGGTGGAGTCGCGAAGCACTTCCGGCGGGGGCGGGCTAGGCTCGTGGACGATGATGACGGACTCAGACAAACTCAGCCCTGCGGATCCGCCCGGTGGTATCACCCAGACGCCCGCGGAAGCCGGCTCCGACGAACTCGACCGTGCTCCGGCCGACGAGTCCGACGCGGCTCGCGCGGCCCGTTTCGAGGCCGATGCCCTGCCGTATCTGGATCAGCTTTACGGTGCGGCGCTGCGTATGACGCGCAACCCGGCTGACGCCGAGGACCTGGTCCAGGACACCTACGCGCGGGCCTTCGGTGCCTTCCACCAGTACCGGCCCGGGACCAACCTCAAGGCCTGGCTCTACCGGATTCTGACAAACACATTCATCAACACCTACCGCAAGAAACAGCGCGAGCCACTGCAGTCCGACGCCGACTCGGTTGAGGACTGGCAGCTGCATCGGGCAGCCTCCCACGACTCTGTGGGACTGCCCAGTGCGGAGAACCTCGCCCTGGACGAGCTGCCGGACGAGGAGATCAAGACGGCACTGGGAGAGCTCAGCGAGGACCGGCGTCTGGCCGTGTACCTCGCCGACGTTGAGGGATTCTCCTACAAGGAGATCGCCGACATCATGGGCACCCCCATCGGCACTGTCATGTCGCGCCTGCACCGTGGGCGGCGGCAACTGCGTGAGCTGCTGGCGGATCATGCCAGGCAGCTGGGCTATATCAGCGAGGAGAAGAAGCACTAATGGGTGAGAAGATCCCCACCGAACCCTGTTCGTGCTCCGAGGCGCGCGCTCACCTGGAGCGGTTCCTCGACCACGAATGCGACCGCGATCTAGAGGCACGGCTGGCAGAGCACGTCGCCTCCTGCGAGCACTGCTCCCGCCAGGCCGACGCCGAGCGTCACCTGCGTGAGCTGGTGCGCTCCCGCTGCGCCGAGCAGGCGCCCGCCTCCCTGCGGGCGCGCGTGCTGGGCCAGCTATCGGCCGCGCGCATCACCACGGCGGGTGCCGCGGTCACGTCAGTGGCTGTGGCGGCTGTGGCCGCCGAGAGTCTCGAGCGCCGCTGACTCGTGCAGGCCGGGCGGGCGCGTGCAGCCAAGCCCCGCCAAGGCGTCGGTTGTGTCAGCGCTCACCGGCGCAGCCGAATTGCTCGGCTGGCAGTATCGGGGCGCGGTATGCGAAGATACCCGGAGTTCCGTGCCCCTCGGGGCGGATAAGAACCACCAGACATCAGGAGGCAGGAATGAGCAAGCGCGGTCGTAAGCGCCGTTCGCGCGCTAAGAACAGCGCCAACCA
>NZ_PIZC01000058.1:67755-90032 GCF_019325145.1 Actinomyces sp. 594 | reverse complement strand
AAGTATTTACGATCGGCCGACCACCCAAGCGGTGGTCGGCCGATCGTCATTCCGGACGAGTCCCCGGTGCCGGCCGACGAGCCCGGGCGGCGGCCGCGCGCCAAACGGCACTTCCCACCTAAACCGCTCTAAAAGACGGAGCGCCCTGGTTGCCCTTGCGGCTCATCGCGGCGCGGGCACTCCCAGCCACTCGTACCAGCCGCGGTGCAGAACCAGCCAGGCCAGCAGTCCGTAGCCCGCCTGGCCCGGGTGCCGGCCCCCGTCGGAGACGACGTCCGAGAGCCACTGGTCGTGGTTGCGCAGCGGCTCGAAGGTCTCCACGTACGGGATACCGCGGCGCTGGCAAACTTCGCCGACTGCCCGTGACAGTGCGGCCGTGCCATCGGGGTCAGCGGTCGGCAGTGGCGGCGGACCTACTACGAAGCACGCGCGGTGCTCGCTGGTGGCCGTGTCCAGTACGTTCGCGATGGCCAGGCGGGAGCGGGCGTGGGAGACGCCGGCCAGCACGTCTGCGACTCCCAGGCCGATAACTAGCCGGTTGACGCCGGAACTGGTGGTGCGGCGGGCCACCTCGCTCTGCCAGCGCTCTGCAAGCCGGGCAGTCGTCTCGCCCGGAACTGCCAGCGTGTTCCACATGATGCCGAGCTCGCGGGGGGTGCGTGCCATTACCCGGCCGGTCCATCCCAGGGCGCGGGCATCCCCGTAGCCGGAGACCAGTTCGTCGCCAATGAAGCACAGGCTCGTTTCGTCCATGGGCACCCGCTCAGCTCCTTCCCACACGGCAGTTGCACGCCGGTGAAGTCGTCCTCGGGCGCTTGGGTCCCGAGCAGGATCCATCCTGCCATTGCCGACGCCGACGGCCGCGCACCACCTACGCCGCGTCCAGGTGATACCGTGCCAGCACTATGCGACGACACGCTCGCCGGGCGCACGGGCGCCCCACCCGCTCCGGTGCCGAATCAGACCACCCTCACCCTGAGTCCACTCGTCTGTGTGCCGGGGGCCGGCCGTGAGGGAGTGGCTCATGATCGCCGTCGGCGTGCTGCTGACGGCCGGAACCGCCCTATTCGTCGCCGGGGAGTTCTCCCTGGTGGCCCTGGATCCCTCTACGGTGGAAACCCGCGCCGTCGCCGGCGACCGGGGCGCCACCAGGGTCCGCCGGGCCCTGAGCCGGCTGTCCACGCTGCTGTCCGGTGCGCAGGTCGGTATCACCCTGACCACGATCCTGCTGGGGTACACCATGCAGGCGGCGCTGGCGACGCTGCTGACGGGCCTGATGTCCACCTGGCTGGCGCAGTCCGTGGCTACAGGCGTAGCGGCGACTGCCGCCCTGGTCATCGTCAATGCCTTTTCCATGGTGGTGGGTGAGCTCATCCCCAAGAACGCCACCCTGTCAGACCCGATGGCCGCCGCGCGCGCCGTCACCCCCTTCCTGACGGCCTTCACCACGGCACTCAGGCCGGTCATCGCGGTTCTCAACGGCACCGCCAACCGGGTGCTGCACCGGATCGGGATCGAACCCGCCGAGGAGATCAGCGGCACGCGCTCAGCCTCCGAGCTGGCTGCACTGGTGCGGCACAGCGCCGCGGAGGGCGTCCTAGACGTCTCCACCGCCACGCTGCTGACGCGCTCCATTGGTGTGGGCGAGCTGACCGCAGTCGACGTCATGACCGACCGGGGCCGCCTGCGCGCCCTGGCCGAGAACGACACCGCCGCCGACGTCGTCGCCCTGGCGCGCACAACCGGCCATTCCCGCTTCCCCGTGATCGGTGATGACAGCGACGACGTGCTCGGCATCGTGCACCTGCGCCGCGCCATCGCCGTGCCCTACGGCAAGCGGGCGGAGGTGCCGGTGACGTCCTCGTCCCTGATGACCCCCGCCCCCCGGGTGCCGGAGACCATGCCACTGGCCTCGCTGCTGGTGGAGCTGCGTGACACGGGCAGCCAGATGGCGCTCGTGGTAGACGAGTACGGTGGCACCGCCGGCGTGGTCACGCTCGAGGACGCCGTGGAGGAGATAGTCGGTGACGTGGCCGATGAGCACGACCGGCGTCGCTCCGGCGCCCACGCCGATGCGTCGGGGGACTGGCGCGTGCCCGGGTGGCTGCGTCCGGACGAGCTGGCCGACCGTGCCGGCGTGCTGGTTCCCGACGACGGCCCCTACGAGACCCTGGCCGGGCTGGTCATGACCGAGCTCGGTCGTATCCCGGAGGTCGGCGACGCCGTGACCACGCCGCAGGCAGTGCTCACGGTGCAGGCCATGGAGGGGCGCCGCATCACCCGGTTGCGCGTGCATCCCCTGGCCACACCTGAAGGCGTCGGTATGGAGCAGGGTGAGGCGGACGCGACCGCCGGGGGAGCGGAGACGGGGAAATGAGTACCTCCCTCGCCCTGCTCCTGACGGTGGCGCTGCTGGCCGGAAACGCGTTTTTTGTGGCTGCGGAGTTCGCCGTCACCTCCTCGCGGCGAGCCCGGCTGGAACCGCTGGCACAGGCCGGGGACCGGCGCGCCGCCACCGCCTTGTGGGCGCTACAGCATGTTTCTCGCATGCTCGCGACCGCCCAGCTAGGAGTGACCGTCTGCTCCACCGGCCTGGGTGTGGTTGCCGAGCCGGCCATCGCCCACCTGCTGACCCCCCTGCTCACCCGGGTGGGCGTTGGCGCCGTCGGGGCGCATGCAATCGCCGTGGTGGCGGCCCTGGTGATTGTGGTTTACGCACACGTCGTCATCGGGGAGATGGTGCCCAAGAACCTTTCAATCTCCGCGCCCGAGACTGCCGCCCGGTGGATCGTGCCGACGCTGGTGCGCCTGTCGCGGGTGCTCGGTCCGGTGATCACCGGCCTGAACGGCTTCGCCAACGGGGTGCTGCACTTGTGCGGCATCGAAACCAGGGAGGAGGTCTCCGCGGCCTTCAATGCCGCTGAGGTTGCCTCCATTGTGGAGCGCTCCACCGCGGAAGGGGTCCTGGACGACGAAACCGGGCTGCTTTCCGGCGCCCTGGAGTTCTCGGAGGAAACCGCCGGCAGCGTGATGGTGCCGGTCGGCTCACTGGTTACCCTGCCCACAGGCTGCACGCCCAAGGACGTGGAGCACGCGGTGGCTGCTACGGGCTACTCCCGTTTCCCGGTGGTGAGACAGCCCCAGGTCACCGCTCCCGGCTCCCGGCCCGGCCAGGCGCCGACCGGCGCGCCCGCGCAAGGCCGAGACGCGGACAGGCCGGATGCGGGAATCCTCGGGTACCTGCACCTGAAGGACGTGCTGTACGCCGATGAGGCGGAACGGGCGCGGCCCGTGCCCCCGTGGCGGGTACGCGCGCTCGTGCCGGTTCATGCCGATGACGAGGTTGAGGACGTACTGGCCTCGATGCAACGCTCCGGCGCGCACCTGGGCCGCGTCCAGGACGAGTCCGGCACGACGCTGGGCGTGGTATTCCTGGAGGACATTCTCGAGGAGCTCGTCGGTGAGGTGCATGACTCCATGCAGCGGGAGGACCATCGCCGCCGTGACCTGGGGCAGGGATGATCCCGCAGGAGATGTGACCGTCGTCCTGGTAATGGCTGATCACGGCTGGTTAAAGTGCACTGGTCGGTCGCGACGGCGGCCGCGAGCACTACCTCTGGAGGCACTGCGTGGCCGAACAGCCCATGACGCGGCGGCAACGTCGTGACGCAGAACGCGCTGCGGAACGCGAGCGGGAGCCCGGCGCACAATCCGCTCCACCGGTGTCACCGGCTCCCGCGCCGCAGGAGTCCACCCCGGCTCCCGTCCAGGTCGATACCTACCGGAGCCCATCCGGCGTCGGCATGGGCGCGCGCCAACCCGGGGGCCGTCGGTACAGCTACGCGGGAACAGTGGGGCGGCTGGGCGTGCTGGCAGTCCTAGCCCTGGTGACCGTGGTGGCTCCTTTGACTCTGAGCCTGCCCACCGGTCCGCAGGCGGTCGCCGCCCTGGGTGCCAGCAGCACGAATCCGACCGGCGTGGGAACCACCGACCCCTCCTCCTCGATCGCGGCCGCAGTACTCGGTTCCGACGCCGATGTCGATACCGACTCCGAGCTGTCCAACGTGCCCGACGCCGCCACCCTGGCCCGGATCCGCGAGGCGTATGAGAATGCCTCCGCAACTTGCGCCGCACAGACCTCCGGCGCCTCCGGCGACACTGCGGCATTCAACTCCGCCCCGGAGCTGTTCTACCCCATGATCGAGGGCACCTACACGGTCTCGTCCCCGTACGGCTACCGGCTGCACCCGACCCTGGGATACATGAAGCTCCACGCGGGACAGGACTACGCCGCCTCCGCCGGCACTCCCATCTACGCGGTCGCCGCCGGCACAGTCGTGGAGGCCGGCATGTCAGGCAGTACCGGCACTGTCACTATCGAGCATGAGCTCGACGGCGAGACCTGGTACACCAGCTACCTGCACATGTATGAGGACGGCATCTACGTATCCAAGGGGGACCAGGTAGAGGCGGGCCAGCTGATCGCCGGCGTCGGCTCCACCGGCTACTCCACGGGCCCGCACCTGCACTTCGAGGTGCGTACGGCCAACAACACCGAGGACTCCTCGACCGTCGACCCAGAGGAGTGGCTGGCGGAGCACACCGCCGTCGAGCTGACCACGGACTGCGCCTGACCGCTTGCACCCACCGCCCTGCAGCCATCCGAACGAGCCGCACAGGAAGCCGATAATGTCACCCTCTTACCGTTGCGCCGTCGTCGCCCACCGGGGCGGTGGCGGGGAGGCTCCGGAGAACACCTGGAGCGCCGTAGAGCACGTGGCCGGGCTCGGCCTGACCTGGATGGAAACCGACCTGCGGGCCACCGCAGACGGCGTTGTCGTGCTCTCCCATGACGCCGACCTGGCGCGCACGACGGGGGACCCCCGACGCATCGCAGAGCTGACGTGGGACGAACTGGCACGAGTAGACGCCGGCGATGGGCGCGCCCCCGTGCGCCTGGACGAGGCACTGGCCGCCCACCCCGGCATCCGCTTCAACGTCGACTTGAAGGACTCCGGCGTCGTGCAGCCTGCACTCCAGGCGGTGCGCGAGGGCGACGCCCTGGAACGGGTGCGCTTCGCCTCCTTCTCCGCCCGTCGCCTGGCGGTGCTGCGCCGCCAAGAGCCGCGGGCAACTACCTCGCTGGGGGTGGGTGACGTGGCCGGGCTTATGCTGCTCAGCGAGGCGGCCGTGCCGGTGCCGCACACGCGCTGGGCCTGGACCAACGGGCGGGTCGACGCCGTCCAGGTGCCCCTCCGCTTCCACCGCGTGCCCGTGGTCACTCGCCGCTTCATCGCCCAGGCGCACACCGCCGGGCTGGAAGTGCACGTGTGGACCGTAGACGACCCAGAGCAGATGCGCTCGCTGGCCGCGCGCGGAGTCGACGCCATCATCACCGATCATCCCGCCCTCGCGCTGGAAGTACTCGGCTGACGCACGGCGCCCGGGCGCGCCGTCACCCCCGGTGGGTGCCGCATGATGCCAAGGCTGTGACACTGCGGTGGTTGGGGGCGAGAATCAGGGCATGACCGCGCCCAGCCCTCCGCCGCACGCCTCCACCCAGCACGTCGCCTCCACCCCGATCGCCGTCCCAGCCGGGCAGACCGGGCCCCGCGTGGATACCTCCGCGGGAGCGGTGCGCGGGGTATGGCGCAGCATCGTCTCCGCTCCCGACCGGATCGGCCCCGCCGCCCGGTACGAGCGCTCCGCAGCCTTCTACGGCATCCCGTACGCCGAGGCGCCGACGGGGGACCTGCGCTTCCTGGCGCCCGTGCGCCGCAAGCCCTGGAGCGGCGAGCGCGCCGCCGTCCTGCCCGCGGCCACGCCACAGCGCGGTTCGATCTTCGCCGACCCGGCCATCCCCGAGCCGAGCGTGCCCGGCGACGACTTCCTCACCCTCAACGTCTTCACCCCCGCGCCGGGGGACGAGGACGCAGGCCTGCCGGTGCTGGTGTGGATCCACGGCGGCGGCTGGACCTCCGGCTCCCACAACTCGCCCTGGTATGACGGCGCCGCCTTCAACCGCGACGGCGTGGTCACCGTGTCGGTCGCCTACCGGCTCGGTTTCGACGGGTACGGATACATCCCCGACTCCGACGCCCCCTACAACCGGGCGGTTCTGGACCAGGTCATGGCCCTGGAGTGGGTGCGCGACAACATCGCCCGCTTCGGTGGCGACCCCGCCAAGGTGACGATCGGCGGGCAGAGCGCCGGCGGCGGCAACAGCCTGGTGCTCCTGTCCGTGCCGCGCGCCCGGGGTCTGTTCCGCGGCGTGATCTCCGAGTCCGGCGCAGTCACGGACCTGCCGGCCGCACGCAACGCGGACAATGCCGCTCGCATGGCCGCGGCCCTCGGTGTGGAGTCGACGCTCGCGGGGTTCCGGTCCTGCAGCTATGACGATGTCTTCACCGCGCAGAACGCCCTGGACGCCGTCGAGGATCGCGCCGACGACGGCGGTGCCGCTGCAGCCGGACCGGACCCCGCCGGAGCGGTAGCCGGGGTGCTGGCGGGCATCGGCAAGCCCGATACGGGTATCCCATTCAGTCCGACCGTGGACGGTGAGATCATCAGTGCCCCGATCCGCCAGGCCCTGCGCCGGGGAGACGGGGCGCAGGTCCCGATCCTCGCCGGCTCGACCACGCACGACTTCGCCTTAGCCGGCATGGCATACGCCGAGGCGATGGCCGGGCGCAACCCGCGCGAGGTGCTGGTGGCCGGCGGCATGAGCGGGTCGATGGCCGACCGGTTGCTTGCGGCGCACCCCGAGCATGCCGACTCCCCGCACATGGTGATCGGCAACCTCATCTCGGACGCGACCTTCCACATCCCGCTCGCCGGGTGGTTCCTAACCCGCGCCGCGCACGCCGAGGCGGCGGGCACGAGTGCCACCGGCGCGGCCGGCCGGGCCGAGTCAGGTGCGGGCATCCTCGGCGGTGGGCCGGATACCGAGGAAGCCGCCGACAGCTACGCCTACGAGTTCAGCTACTGCGGTGGGAGTGCGGGACAGGCTACGCACTGCATGGAGATCCCCTTCGTCTTCGACTGCCTGGGCGAGCCCTACTGTGAGCACACGCTCGGAGCGTCGCCGCCGCAGGCGCTCGCGGACGCGATGCATTCGGCCTGGGTGAGTTTCATCGAGACCGGTGAGCCCGGCTGGGAGCCTTGGACGGGGCGAAGTATCGGCCGGCGCTTCGGTGACAACCGCTCCGGGGAGCTGACCGTGGCCGCGGACCGCGTCATCTTCGATACCGACCGAGACCTCGCCGCCGGCGCGCGCTGATCGCAGTGCAGTAGCGTGCGGGGAACGCCGAGGCCCGGCCCTGACGTACAACAACCCGACCTGTCTTGTGCCTATTTGGCTTGCCAGCGAGAAACGTCGCGGGCACAATAGAGGGGAGCCACCTGGTGGCATACGGATGGCTCCCCGACGCAGGCGGTTCAGTTGAGCCACCTGCCGAGGGCATCCACAAGGACACCAATGGCCCGGATCAGTTGAGCGAGTGATTCGAACAGTTCGCTCAGCTTCCGGGCCATTCCCTTGTCCTTGTGGACTTTGGCATGTCGGCCTTTCGGCTTGGACATGGCCCCCACCTCCCTCCTGGCTCCTACCTTCTCGGCCAAGGACATTGAGTGTTCCGAGAGGAGGTGCCGGAGAAGGCATGTTCAGCGTAACAGCGGCCACCAACGCGCGACGATGCCTTGAGCTGCCAAGGACTCAGAGGCATTCTGCTACAGCGTCCCTCAGGATCGACGAAGCCCCCGCCGACTCGGGATCGGGCGGGGGCTCGGGGCCGGTGCCCCGGACAGGATTCGAACCTGCGACCTTCTGCTCCGGAGGCAGACGCTCTATCCACTGAGCTACCGGGGCCCGAGGCGTGACTGTACCAGCGTTCGGGCGCTGGACGGAAACTGGCGTCCTGTGGTGTTCGCCGACGTGTACGCCCGGGTGTTCACCCGTTACCCGTAAGTGTGAGCACCACCAGCGCCAGATTGAGCACGATGATGAGCGTCGCCGCCGCGCGGGAGGTCCAGCGCAGTAGAGCGCCGTCGCGCCACCGTCCCATGACCTGCTCCGAGCCGGTGGCCTGCATCAGCGGCACGATCGCGAGCGGGATCCCAAAGGAAAGCACCACCTGGCTGAGCACGAGTGCCCAGGTGGGCTCGGCCCCTACGGCGATGATGATCAGCGCGGGCACAAGCGTGACCGCTCGGCGCGCCAAAAGCGGTACGCGGATATGCAGCAGGCCCGCCATGATCTCGCTGCCGGCATAGGCGCCCACCGACGTCGATGCCAGCCCGGACGCCAACAGTCCAATGGCGAACACGACGCCTACGGCCGGCCCCAGTGAGGCGGTGATGGCGGCGTGCGCCCCCTCGATCGTGTCGGTGCCGTCTGCGCCGGACAGGGCGGAGGCGGCCAGTAGCAGCAGGGCAATGTTGACGCCGCCGGCCAGCGCCAGCGCCCAGATCACGTCTACGCGCGTGGCGCGGATAAGCCGGCCGGTGCGCGTCTGCCCGGAGGAGGCGCCGTCGCCATGGGGGGTACCGCCGGAAGTGGCGGGTGCGCCGTCGTCTGGAATTGGGGTGGCGCCGTCGGCCTGGCGTTCGGCGTGCCCCTCACCGATCTCCTCGTGGTGGTCGCGCACCAGGGAGGAATGCAGGTAGATGGCGTGCGGCATGACGGTGGCGCCGAGCATGGAGGCGGCCACCAGCAGGCTGCCCGATCCCTGCAGGCGGGGGATGAGGCCGGCGAAGGTCTCGCCCCAGTCGGGTGGGGCGATGAGCAGCCCGCCCACGAAGCCGATCGTCACCACCACCAGGAGCGCCACCACGGCCCCCTCGAAGGTGCGTTGGCTGCGACGCTCCTGCAGGGCCAGCAGCAGCATGGAGACGGCGCCGATGATCACGCCGCCGGTCAGCAGCGGGATGTTGAACAGCAGGTGCAGGGCGACGGCGCCGCCGATCACCTCGGCCAGGTCAGTGGCGGCGGCGACCAGCTCCGCCTGTGCCCAGTAGGCCAGGCGCGGGCCACGGCCGAGCCGGTCCCCGAGCACCTGCGGCAGCGAGCGGCCGGTGACGATACCGAGCTTGGCGCTCTGGTACTGGATCAGCACAGCCATGGCGTTTGCCAGTACCAGCACCCACACCAGCGTGTAGCCGTAGCGGGCGCCGGCGGTGATGTTAGCCGCCACGTTGCCGGGGTCCACGTAGGCGACCGCGGCAACGAAGGCCGGGCCCAGCAGGGCCAGCAGCCGGTGCCGGGGCGGGCGCGACTTGGGTGCGTGCTTGCGCACGATGTCGTCGACGGCGTCGGGGGTGTTGCCGGGAACGGACACGGTCGACCTCCTCACATGGTTTCGGGTAGCCGAAACTCTACTACTTTGTGGGGGCGCTTGCGCCGGCAGGCGTGGTGAGGCGGTGTCGACTGGTGCCTGTGCGCAACTCGCGCCGGTCTCGGCGCTTCGAGTCGGATTGCTGGGGTGTCCACGTGGGTCGCCTCGGGGTGGCCGATAGGGCCTCTTGACATACGTGAATCTTCACGTATATTTGTACGGGAGATTCGACGTACATTGGAGGTCGTCATGGAACCGGTTCCTCTCGCCGTGGTGCCGCAGCCCGGAAATGCCCGAGATGCCGAGAAGTTCGTGGGGCGCGTTGCGGTCAGTGACCGCGCCCGCAAGCGGCTGTTGGCGGGGGTGAATCTCCTGCTCACGGACCCCAGGCGCTTGGGCAAGACCTACTGGCTGCACACATTCGTTGCCCGGGAGGCCGACTTCCGGCACTACTTCATCGACTACGAGGGCGTGGGGACTACGGATCGCTTCCTCGCGGTGACCGCAGAGGGGCTGCGTGGGAACCCGGAGCTGCCGGTGCGGGTTCGCGAGTTCCTCAAAACGGTGTTCGACCACGTGGATACTGTTGGTGTTCCCGGATTGACTCTCAAGACCTACCACCGCCAGACCCCGCCGCTGGACCTGCTCACCAAGATCCTTGCAGCGCTGGACCAAGGTGATGACTCAGCCATCCCGCTGATCCTCATGGATGAGGTGCCTATGGCGGTCGGCAATATTGTACGCAACGAAGGTACGCAGGCGGCTAAAGAGCTTTTGCAGACTCTGCGTCGGCTCAGGCAGAAGTACACCCGAGTGCGCTGGATCGTCACCGGCTCTATCGGCTTCCATCACGTGCTTGAACAAGCGGGGACTACCAGTGGCGATATTAACGACCTGGAGGCGCTGCACCTCGGGCCCATGCCCGATGCTGAGGCGCGCGAGCTAGCGCAAGCGCTTCTCCGTGGCATTGAGCAGATGCCTTCCGATCGTGTTGTCGCTGAGCTGGTAGAGGTGGCGGGCGGTGTCCCCTTCATAATGCACGCCGTTGCCCGCAGCCTTGATAGGGCTGGGGGAACGCTTGGGCCGCAGGAGGTCAGGGAGGCCTTCGAGGACATCATTGATGATCCGGACGACTTCCGGCATCTGAAACACTTCGAGGAGCGGGTGCGCGTGTACTACGGGCAGAACGCGCGGCTCGCCGCGCGAGTGCTCAGCGCTACGGCGACGGCCGCACCGCGGGCGTGGGTTCCACTGACTGAGGCCCTGGAAGACGATGCCTCGGAAGAGCTGGATGAGGTTGTCGGTCTGCTGTGCAGCGACCATTACCTTGAGCGTCGCGGCTCGCGTGTGCGCTGGCGTTATCCGGCATTCGCCTACATCTGGGCACGTAAGCACAATCTCCTGGAGCGTCCATGACCACGATCTCCCGATACACCCCCTCCACTATGCCCGGTGAGCAGCTCGAGCGCCTGTTCGTGGCGCGCGAGCGGATCCTGGCCCGCCTCGTGGAGCGCGTGGAGGCGCTGGGAACTACTCCGAGCCCGCATCACACCCTCCTGGTTGGGCCGCGGGGGGCTGGCAAGACGCACCTCATCGCCCTGGTTGCACATCGCGCCCGCCGCCTGACCGAGGGCGGCCAACGAATGCGCATAGCGTGGTTGCCCGAGGACCCATGGACGATCGCGTCCTACGGGAGACTACTGGCGGCCATCCTTGACGCGGCGGGTGAGGAGTCCGACTCGCATCTCAGCGAAGACCAGCTCGATGCGCAACTGCGCGCCTCACTGCGTACCAACGGCCCGGTACTGCTGCTCATGGAGAACGTGGACCAGGTTCTTAATGCGATTGGCGACCTGGGCCAGCAGCGCCTGCGGAATCTCTTCCAGACCGAATCCGGCATCCTCCTGATCGGTTCCACGACGACGCTGGACCGGACGCTCGCCGATGAGGCCTTCCCCTTCTTCGACTTCTTCGACACGATCCGCCTTGAGCCATTCTCTGCCCAGGAGGCCCAGGACATGCTGCGGGCTCTCGCCCACGAGGGCGGGGACAGCGCGCTGGAGGAGCGGCTGGAAGAGGCCGACGCCGTCGCGCGTATTCATACCATTTCGCATTTGGCGGGTGGTCAACCACGGTTGTGGGCACTGCTCGGCAGCGTGCTGACAGTGGATCAGGTGGATAACATCACCGACCTTCTGCTCACCCGCTTCGACGATCTCACTCCCTATTACCAGGAGCGGCTCGCACGGCTCTCGCCGCAGCAGCGGCTCGTCGTCGCCGAACTGGCGACGGCCGACAGGCCACTGCCGGTCAAGGCGATTGCCGAGCGAGTGGGTGCGGATCAGCGCAGCGTGGCCAAGTCGGTAAGTGATCTGGTGGATCAGGGCTGGCTCGCCGCGGTCTCAACCCCGTTCGCCCATATGCTCGACCGGCGCAGGACCTACTACGAGCTGGCCGAGCCGCTGGCTCGGCTCGCCTTCCAGATCAAGGAGTCCCGTGGTGAGCCGCTCAAGCTCATTATTGAGTTCCTGGTCAACTGGTTCGACGCCGAGGAGCTGCACGCATCGGGTAGGAACGAGTACGCCCGCGCCGCGCTGGAAATGATCGACCAGGATGAGACGCTCAGCCTTGTGCGCGGCCTGACGAGCCTTCCGGCTGTGCGCCGCCCTTCGCTCGCCCTTCTAGACCGGGTTGAGGATGCACTTGCTGCTCTCGCCGGCGGAGATGCCGAGCCGGTTATGAGCCTGCCAAGCACGCTGCGGCAGGCAATAGAACTGCGCTATGGAGAGGAAGACGGCATCACTGACATGCGACTGATGCTGCTTGAACGCGCGCTGACGGAAGTGGGGAATGTTCCGCAGGTGGAGTCGCAGACGGCATGGCTGGCTCGCGCCGAACGGCTCGACGCCGAGGCGCAGTCCTTGCAAAGTCGCCTCATGCATGTGCGTTGGCTGGCCGCCGGCTGGCGTCTGGATGAGGCTGCCGCGGCGCTCTCGACGATTCCGGAGGGGAATGAGCATGTCGATGGTCAGGAGGCGCTCGCTGACGCGTACCGGGCCTCAGGGCGGGCGATCGAAGCCGTCGCGTTGTACGAGCAGGTAGTTCAGGTCCGCCTGCAGCTGCTGGGACCGGACCACCCCGATACCCTGGCAAGCCGGAGCGAGCTCGCATACGTCTACCTGGCAACGGGACGTACTACAAAGGCCGTAGACCTGTATGAGCAAGTGCCTGAGGATTATCGGCGCGTCCTGGGACCTGATCACTCCCTCACCTTGACCAGTAGCAGCAACCTCGCTGCAGCCTACGAGTCGGCCGGTAGAGTCGCCGATGCCATCAAGCTGTATGAGCAGGTGCTTGAGGATCGCCTGCGCGTTCTTGGGTCTGACCACCCTGACACCCTGACCAGCCGGAGTAACCTAGCCTTCGCCTACAAGTCGGCGGGTCGGGTGGAGGAAGCCATTCGCCTGTACGAGGAGGTGCTTGAGGAATGCCTGCGCGTACTGGGCCCTGACCACCCCGACACTCTGATAAGTAGGAGCAACCTTGCCGTCGCCTACTGGACGGTGGGCAAGGTGAATGAGGCCATTGCCCTGTTCGAGTACGTACTAGAAGACAGCGTGCGTGTTGTTGGGCCGGGCCACCTTCAAACCCTGACGAGTCGTGGCAACCTTGCCTACGCATACCGGTCGGCGGGCCGACTGAGCGACTCCATCGACTTGTATGAGCGCGTGCTAAAGGACAGTCTACGAGTGTTGGGACCGGAGCACCCACAAACCCTGACTATCCGTGAAAATCTCACTGCGGCCTACCGGGAGGTGGGGCGCCCGGAGGAGGCCGAGAAGCTGCTGGAGCAGTGGCCCTCCGGGAGCTGACGCTCTGCCCTCCCGGGCGCCCGGCGGCATGACCGAGCCATATAGACCGGTCTGGGTGCGTTACTGGTGCCGGTTTCGGTGTGTTGGTGCGGTGCCGGTACGCTGGCGCGCGTGACCCCCGAAGAGCTCGCCGAAGCGATCCGCAACGTCCTCCTCGCCGCCGCCAGCGACGGCAGCCTCGCCCTGCCCGTGGAGGAGGTGCCGGTCCCCAAGGTCGAGCGCCCCCGCTCCCGCGAGCACGGCGACTGGGCCACCAACGTCGCCATGCAGCTGGCCAAGAAGGCCGGCACCAACCCGCGCGCCCTGGCCCAGTTGCTGGCCGAGCGCGTGGGTGCCCTGGACGGCGTCGCCTCCGCGGAGGTCGCCGGCCCCGGCTTCCTCAACATCCGCCTGGACGCCGCCAGTGCCGGCGAGCTCGCCCGCACCATTCTCAACGCCGGCACCGCCTACGGCACCAACGACTCCCTGGCGGGCCAGCACATCAACCTCGAGTACGTCTCCGCCAACCCGACCGGCCCGGTGCACCTGGGCGGGGCCCGGTGGGCCGCCGTCGGCGACTCCCTGGCCCGCATCATGGCCGCCTGCGGCGCCGAGGTCACCCGCGAGTACTACTTCAACGACCACGGCACCCAGATCGACCGCTTCGCCCGCTCCCTGCTCGCCGCCGCCCGCGGCCAGGAGACCCCCGAGGACGGCTACGGCGGCTCCTACATCGGCGAGATCGCCGCCCGGGTAACCGCGGATGAGACTGCCGCCGGCCGCCCCGACCCCGCCACCCTGCCCGACGCCGAGGCCACCGAGGCGTTCCGCGCCCGCGGAGTCGACCTCATGTTCGCCGCCGTCAAGGCCGAGCTGCACGCCTTCCGCACCGACTTCGACGTCTTCTTCCACGAGGACTCCCTGCACGCCTCCGGCGCCGTCGACCGCGCCATCGGCCGCCTGCGTGAGCGCGGCGTCATCTTCGAGGCCGATGGCGCCACCTGGCTGCGCACCACCGACTTCGGCGACGACAAGGACCGCGTCCTGATCAAGTCCGACGGCGACCCCGCATACTTCGCCGCCGACGTCGCCTACTACCTGGACAAGCGCGCCCGCGGCGCCGACTGCGCCATCTACCTGCTGGGCGCCGACCACCACGGCTACATCGGCCGCATGATGGCCATGTGCGCCGCCTACGGCGACGAGCCCGGCGTCAACATGCAGATCATCATCGGCCAGCTGGTCAACCTAGTGCGTGACGGGCAGCCGGTGCGCATGTCCAAGCGTGCCGGCACCGTGGTCACCCTGGAGGACCTGGTCGACGCCGTGGGCGTGGACGCCGCCCGCTACGCGCTCGCCCGCTCCTCCATGGACTCCATGATCGACATCGACCTGAACCTGCTGGCCTCCACCTCCAACGACAACCCCGTCTACTACGTCCAGTACGCCCACGCCCGCATCCGCTCGGTGGCCCGCAACGCCGTCGAGCGGGGCGTGACCCGCGAGGCCGGCTTCGACCCCGCCCAGCTGGACACCCCCCACGACGCCCAGCTGCTGGGCGTACTCGCCCAGTACCCGGCCATCGTCGCCCAGGCCGCCGCCCTGCGTGAGCAGCACCGCGTGGCCCGCTACCTGGAGACGCTCGCCGCCGCCTACCACACCTGGTACGGCGCCACCCGCGTCACCCCGCGCGGCGACGACCCGGTCGACGCCGGGCACGTCGCCCGCCTGTGGGTCAACGACGCCGTCGGCCAGGTCATCGCCAACGGGCTCGGCCTGCTGGGCGTGAGTGCTCCGGAGCGCATGTGATGAGCGCCGTACCCGCGGGCGAGGCCCCCCTCGGCGCCCTGGTCGCCCCCGAGCCCGAGGCGCGTCCGGACCTGTGGCCATGGTCTGCCCGGCGCGGCGCCGACGGCGCCCTTGAGATCGGCGGGCGCAGTGTGGGGGAGATCCTCGCCGACGCCCCCACTCCAGTGTTTGTCCTGGACGAGGCCGACCTGCGCGGCCGCGCCGCCACCTGGGCCGCCGCCATGGCCGAGGAGTTCTGGCCCGACTACGGCATGAACGGCGGCCAGGCCTACTACGCCGGCAAGGCCTTCCTCACCACCCGCGTGGCCCGCACGGTCCTGGCCGAGGGCATGGGCATCGACACCGCCTCCGCCGGGGAACTGGCCGTGGGCGTCGCCGCGCTGGCCGCCGTCGACGGCGAGGCCGCCACCGCCCACGCCACTCGGCTGGGCCTGCACGGCAACGGCAAGACCCGTGCCGAGATCCGCACCGCGCTCGCCCACCGGGTCGGCCACCTGGTCCTGGACTCGGTCGAGGAGATCGAGCTGGCGGCCGCCGCCGTGCGGGAGCTGCGCGAGTCCGGCCACTACGCCCCCGAGGAGACCGGCTCGGTCATGCTGCGCCTGACCACCGGCATCCACGCCGGCGGGCACGAGTACATCTCCACCGCCCATGAGGACCAGAAGTTCGGCATCTCCGTGGCCACCGGTGCTGCGCTCGAGGCCGCCCGCGCCGTCGTCGCCGCACCCGAGCTGGACCTGCACGGGCTGCACTCCCACATCGGCTCCCAGATCTTCGACCTGGCCGGCTTCCGTGAGGCCGTCGGCGTCGTGCTGCGCCTGCGCCACCAGATCGCCGAGGACACCGGCGTGCTGTGCGAGGAGGTGGACCTGGGCGGCGGCTACGGGATCGCCTACACCGGCGCCGACCCCGTCGCCCCGTCCCCGGCGGACATCGCCCGCGCCCTGGCCGAGGCGGTCCGCGCCCTGTGTGCCGAACTGGGCGACGCCGTCCCACATGTTTCCGTGGAACCGGGCCGCTCGATAGCCGGGCCGGCCATGGTCACCCTGTACACGGTGACCGGGCTCAAGCATGTGGAGCTGGGGGAGGGGACCGCCCGCCTGTACGTGAGCGTAGACGGCGGCATGAGCGACAACATCCGCCCTGCGTTGTACGACGCCGCCTACACGGCCCTGGTGGCCAACCGGCGCCCCGACCCGGGGGCTGGGCTGGTGCGGGCGCGCGTGGTCGGAAAGCACTGCGAGAGCGGCGACGTGGTGGTACGCGACGTGGACCTGCCCGCCGACCTTGCGGTCGGAGACGTGCTGGCGGTTCCGGCCACCGGCGCCTACGGGCGCTCCATGGCCAGCAACTACAACCTGTTCACCCGCCCCGGCGTCGCCTGGGTCGAGGCGGGTCGGCAGGGCTGGGTGCTGCGCCCGGAGACCATCGCCGACCTGCTCGCTCTGGAGGGGGACTAAGCGGACGGTCCTGCCGGGTCGAGTGCGCTCAGCCCCCGCGCGCGGGCGGCGGCCAGGCGCGCGTTATGGGTGAGGACCGTGACCGGGTCGCGCGGGTCATTCAGGATGAGGGCTGTGGCCAGGTGAATCGCATCCAGGGAGGCTAGGGATCGGACCGGTTCGCTCGTGCGTGGTCTCTCGGACGAGTCCTTCACGCAGCAGACGCTCGTAGGGAGTCTCCTCGGGATTGATCGGTACCAGGCGGGCGACTGGGCGCCCGCGGTCGGTGATGGTGACGGGATGCCCGGAGGAGACGACGTCGGCCACGATCCGCCCGGAGAGTCGTTAAGGGAAGACCCCTACTCCTTGGGGAGGAGGCGTAGGGGTCGTAATTCCACCCCGGGGACGTACTGCGTGAGTGAGATATTCCTTACGGTCGGGTTATGGACATGACGCGCTCTTCCCTGGAGACCCCGCCCCCGGCGTGGGGGCGCTATGACGAGCCTGTGGATCACCGCCGCGGCACCGTCGGGCGGGGAAGCGACGGCATGCTGGCGGTCTGGGCGCTGGCGACCTGCATACTGGTCGGCCTGCTGCTGGTGGTAGCCATCACCCCGTCCCTGTACACCGCCTCGGGGCTAGCGCTGAGCCTGTCGGCGCTGGCCGGCTGGAGTGCACTAAGTGCGAGGGTGGTGCGGGGCCTGCGCTGATATCTGCCCCGACCGATCTCGGCACGTAACGTCTACCGATCTCGGCGTGTGGAGGGAGAGGGAAGTGAGCGAGAGGAGGTGACGCCGTCGCTCACCAAGCCGGAGAGGCACCAAAGCCCTGGCGCCGCCTATGCTGTGCCGAGTCATGCTCGCCCGCCCCGGCGAGCCCGTACGCACTCGAGGTGGTTCCCGTGAAACAGCAGGCAGCCCAGGAAACGGCACAGTCGATCCCGCCGGCCGCGCCGCGGCCGCAGCGCCCCACGCTGCGCGTCGGCGTCCTCGGCTCCGGCACCGTCGGCACCCAGGTGATCCGCCTGCTGCTCGAACAGGCGGACGACTTCGCCGCCCGCTCCGGTGCCCGCCTGGAGATCACCGGCGTCGCCGTGCGCGACGTGGACGCCCCCCGAGACGAGGCCGTCCCGCGCGAGCTGCTCACCGACGACGCCCAATCCGTGGCCACCTCCAACGACATCGTCGTCGAACTCATCGGCGGCATCGAGCCGGCCCGCACCCTCATCCTTGCGGCCTTCGCCTCCGGCGCCAGCGTCATCACCGGCAACAAGGCCCTGATCGCCGCCCACGGCCCCGAGCTGTACGCGGCCGCCGCCGCGGCGAACACCGACTTCTACTACGAGGCCGCCGTCGCCGGCGCCATCCCCGTGGTCTACGCCCTGCGCGAGTCCATGGCAGGCGACCGCGTCACCAGCGTGCTCGGCATCGTCAACGGCACCACCAACTACATCCTGGACGAGATGAGCACTAAGGGCCTGTCCTTCGACGCTGCCCTCGCCGCCGCCCAGGAGCTCGGCTACGCCGAGGCCGACCCCACCGCCGACGTCGACGGGCTCGACGCCGCCGCCAAGGCCGCCATCATCGCCTCCCTCGCCTTCCATACGCGTGTCGGTCTCGACGACGTCGAGGTCGAGGGCATCCGCTCCATCACCGCCGACGACATCCGCGAGGCCCACGCCTCCGGCTGCGAGCTCAAGCTGCTGGCCATCGCCCAGCGCCGCGAGGACGAGCAGGCCAACGGCATCTCCGTGCGCGTGCACCCCGCCCTGGTGCCCGCCGACCACCCACTCGCCAGCGTCCACGGCGGCTTCAACGCCGTCCTGGTGGAGGCCGAGGCCGCCGGACGGCTCATGTTCTACGGCCAGGGCGCCGGCGGCACCCCCACCGCCTCCGCCGTGCTCTCCGACGTCGTCGCCGCCGCCGCCCACCGTGTCAACGGCGGACAGGCGCCCCGCGAGTCCAGCTACGCCGACCTGCCGATCCTGCCCCCCGAGCAGGCGCTCACCCGCTACCAGATCCAACTGCGGGTGGCCGACGCGCCCGGCTCGCTGGCCGCAGTCGCCCAGGTATTCGGCGACCACGACGTCTCCATCAACTCGGTGCGGCAGGCCAGCTACGTAGACGTCGGCGACGAACTGGCGTTGGTAACCATCGTCACCCACGCCGCCCCGGTGGGCAGGCTTGAGGCCGCCGTGGACGGGCTGCGCGCCCAGGACCGCGTCGCCGAGGTTGTCTCCACCCGCCGCGTAGAGGGGCTGTGAAACCACATGCGACTGGCCAACGAGTGTGCGGCGGTGCGCGTGCCCGCCACCACCGCGAATATGGGCCCCGGCTTCGACTCCTTCGGGATGGCCTTCACCTACTATGACGAAGTTGAGGTCCGCCCGATCGTGGGCGCCACCAGTGTCACGGTAAAGGGCGTGGGGGAGGGCACTGTCCCCACCGACGACTCCAACCTGGTGGTACGGGCCCTGCGCGCAGGCCTGGACGCCGCCGGCGCACCCCAGGCGGGCTTCGAGATGCACTGCCTCAACCGCATCCCCCACGGCGGCGGCATGGGCTCCTCTGCAAGCGCAGCCGTTGCCGGCCTGATGCTCGCCCGTGGCCTGCTGTCCGACCCCGAGGCGCTGCCCGACGAGGAGGTATTCCGGATCGCCACCGGTTTTGAAGGCCACCCCGATAACGTCGCCCCAGCGGTATTCGGCGGCGCCACCGTCGCCTGGATCGAGGCCGACGGCACACCCCGCTCCGCGCCCATGCCGGTGGACGCGACCCTGGCAGTGAGCCTGCTGGTCCCGCCGTCTACCACCAGACTGAGCACCGAGGAGGCCCGCAAGGTCCTGCCCGCCTCCGTGCCGCGCGCCGACGCCCTGTTCAACACCTCCCGCGCCGCCATCCTCATGCTCGCCCTCGCGGGGCGCCCGGACCTGCTCATGGCGGGAACCGAGGACCGACTTCACCAGGAGTACCGGCGCGGCGTGCTGCCCGCATCCATGGCGGTGATGGACTCCCTGCGCGAACAGGGCTACCCGGCGGTCATCTCCGGTGCTGGCCCCACCGTGCTCGTCCTGGCGGATCTGTCTCAGCAGACCCGCTTCACCCTGGAACGGCACGGGTGGACGGTGCTGCGCCCCGGCATCGATCTGACCGGCGCCCAGCTGGTGGAGCCGTCGGCGCGATAAGGGCAAAGGAGACTAAACGGGAGAGGGTTCACATGCATCGGTATACCGATGCATGTGCAATGCCATCGGGTGGTCTGCTACTGTTTCCCCGGCGGCGAGCCGAAACGAAGCGGCGCGCCGCATGCGCACCAGGCTGAGGCCGCAGGCCCTGCCACGGTTCCTCGTCGGTGCACGACTTCATCCCGTGACATTCCGGGACAGTCCCAGATACATCTGCCACTTCAGGCTGATGTCCACACCGTTAGGACACTCGTGACCGAGATCTCCAGCGCTCGCCCTTCGCTGTCCACCATGCGACTGGCTGAACTCCAGCAGCTCGCTTCATCCATGGGCCTAAAGGGCACCTCACGTATGCGGAAGAGCGAACTAATCGCCGCCATCCGCGAGAACCAGAAAGACGCACCCGCGGCCGCGTCGGCCCCGGCCGCGCAGGCTCCAGAGCAGGGGCCCGGGAAACAATCAGGACAGAGCGAGCCATCCGCACCGGCGCGCCGCCGCGGTCGGCCCGCGCCCGCCGCCGATGAGGCCGTCGAGTCCGAATCTGCGCAGGAGGAGACGGGCACTGCGGCAGCGTCGGCCGGCCTCTCCGCCCCGGCCCGCTCCCGGCGCCGCGCAGCTGCAGCGGCCGGTGCCCCCAAGGACGCCCCGGCGGCTGCGGAAGCGCCCCTGACCCTCGACCTGCCCCAGCACGCCACCTCGGCCCAGGACGGTGCCCAGGCGCCCGCGCACCCAGACCGGGCCGCAGCGCAGTCAGGGCCCGCAGGTGCCCGTGACGGATCCCGGCGTCCCCGGCGCCGAGCCCAGTCGTCCCCCGGCGCTCCTGAGCGCCGCCACGGCTTCGAGCTGCCTGGTGCGGACCACACTGACGCCAAGGCGGCACTCATGCGGGACCTGGCCGACGCCACCGGCACCCCCGCGGTAGAGCCGAGCGAGCGCCGTCGCCGCGGCGCCAGCGACTGGGACGAGCAGGTGGACGAGGACACCCGCGGCCCACGCCGTCGGCGCGGCCGCAAGCGCCGGGACCGGGACGGCCGAGGCGACTACGACGGCAACCAGGACCGGGGGCAGCAGGCCCGCGAGGAGGAGGTCCTGCTACCGGTCGCCGGTATCCTCGACATGGCTGACCACCAGCACGCCTACCTGCGCACCTCCGGCTACCTGCCCGGCCCCAAGGACGTGTACGTCAGCGGCCAGCAGATCAAGGAGAACGGTCTGCGCGCCGGCGACGCGATCACCGGGTGGGTACGCGAGAACGGCGACAACAACGCCGGCCCCGGCGGGGGCTCCGGCCGCGGCCGCCGCCAGAACCGCGCCAACCGCTTGAAGTACAAGCCGCTGGTCTCCGTGGAGACCGTCAATGGCATGGACCCCGAGCGGGCGGGGCGCCGTCCCGAGTTCACCAAGCTCACCCCCCTGTACCCCCAGGAACAGCTGCGCCTGGAGACCACCCCGAAGGCCCTGACCCCACGCGTAATCGACCTGGTCTCACCCATCGGCAAGGGCCAGCGCGGCCTGATCGTCTCCCCGCCCAAGGCCGGCAAGACGATCATCCTGCAGCAGATCGCCAACGCGATAGCCGTTAACAACCCCGAGGCACACCTGATGGTGGTGCTGGTCGATGAGCGCCCCGAGGAGGTCACCGACATGCAGCGCACGGTCAAGGGGGAGGTCATCGCCTCCACCTTCGACCGGCCCGCATCCGACCACACCACCGTCGCGGAGCTCGCCATCGAGCGCGCCAAGCGGCTGGTCGAGCTGGGACAGGACGTGGTGGTGCTGCTCGACTCCATCACCCGCCTGGGACGCGCCTACAACCTGGCCGCACCCGCCTCCGGGCGCATCCTGTCCGGTGGTGTGGACGCCAGTGCCCTGTACCCGCCCAAGCGCTTCTTCGGCGCCGCCCGCAACATCGAGAACGGCGGCAGCCTGACCATCCTAGCCACCGCCCTGGTGGAGACCGGCTCGAAGATGGATGAGGTCATCTTCGAGGAGTTCAAGGGCACCGGCAACATGGAGCTGCGACTGTCGCGGCAGCTGGCCGAGCGGCGCGTCTTCCCCGCTGTCGACGTCGCCGCATCCTCCACGCGCCGCGAGGAGCTGCTCATCGACCCGGCCCAGCTGAAGATCATGTGGCGGCTGCGGCGGCTGTTCTCCGGACTGGAGCAGCAGCAGGCCCTGGAGCTGGTGCTCGGCAAGCTCAAGGAGACCCAGTCCAACGCGGAATTCCTCATGGTCATCTCAAAGACCACGCCGCAGGGCACCTCCCTGGCGGACGCCGACGACGATTCCAAGCTGGCCTGACCCGCCACGTCCGCTCACCTCGCCCACCGCTACCGTGCTGCGTCTCACCCGGTGCGCGCGTTGTGGGGGCCGAGGTGGGCTGGCAGAATATCCGACCGGCCTCCGGTTCACCCGCGCATCCGTGTGGGACCCGGGACCCCTAGTCATAAGGAGTCACCTATGAAGCAGGGTATCCACCCCGAATACGTGCCCACCACGGTCACGTGCACCTGCGGCAACAGCTTCGAGACCCGTTCCACCGTCACCTCTGGTGAGATTCGTGTGGACGTGTGCTCTGCTTGCCACCCCTTCTACACCGGCAAGCAGAAGATCCTCGACACCGGTGGCCGCGTGGCCCGCTTCGAGGCCCGCTACGGCAAGC
>NZ_PIZC01000058.1:16089-67438 GCF_019325145.1 Actinomyces sp. 594 | reverse complement strand
GGGTGCGTCCCACGACCGCACGATGCGCGTGGGACGCACCCCAAGGTCGTAATCTGTGCCCTGATCAGTCCGCATATCCCCTCCGGGCCGGAGAAAGGTGAGTTGTGAGCGTCGAGGACTTCTCCGCCGTTCAGCCTCTGCTGGAGGAGCACACCGCGATCGAGCAGGATATGGCCGACCCCGCCACCGCCTCCGACCCCGGAGCCATGCGCCGCCTGGGTCGCCGCTATGCCGAGCTGGGCCGCATAGTAGAGGCGTACCGCGCCTGGAGTGCCGCTGCCGCGGACCTGGCCGACGCCGTCGAGCTGGCTCGCGATGACGCGGACTTCGCTGCCGAGCTGCCTGCACTGCGCCAGGCCGAGCGGGACGCCGCCGCGCGCCTGCGGGAGGTGCTCGCCCCGCACGACCCAGACGACGCCCGTGACGTCATCATCGAGGTCAAGGCCGGCGAGGGCGGGGAGGAGTCCGCTCTGTTCGCCTCCGACCTGGCCCGCATGTACACCCGCTACGCTGAGCGCATGGGTTGGGCGGTGGAGGTTATGGACGCCACCGACTCCGAGCTCGGCGGCTACAAGGATGTGCGCCTGGCTATCAAGGCGAAGAGCGCCGTCGAGCCGGCCGACGGCGTGTGGGCGCACCTGAAGTACGAGGCGGGCGTGCACCGGGTACAGCGCGTACCCGTCACGGAGAGCCAGGGCCGCATCCACACCTCCGCCGCCGGCGTACTGGTGATGCCGGAGGCTGACGACCCCGGGGAACTGGAGATCGACGCCGCCGACCTGCGTATCGACGTGTTCCGCTCCTCCGGGCCCGGCGGGCAGTCCGTCAACACCACCGACTCCGCCGTGCGCATCACCCACCTGCCCACCGGGATCGTCGTGTCCATGCAGAACGAGAAGTCCCAGTTGCAGAACAAGGAGGCGGCCCTGCGGGTGCTGCGGGCGCGGCTGCTTGCCGAGCGTGCCGCCGCGCAGGCCGCCGAGGCCGCTGCCACCCGCCGCTCCCAGGTCCGCACGGTCGACCGCTCCGAGCGCATCCGCACCTACAACTTCCCTGAGAACCGCATCGCCGACCACCGCACCGGCTATAAGGCCTACAACCTCGATGCCGTGCTCGACGGCGACCTGGGTCCGGTCATCGACTCGGCCATCGCCATGGATGAGGCCGAGCGCCTGGCCGCCGCCGGCGAGCAGCCGTGAGTGCACTCGACCGCTACGCGCTGCGGCGTACGGTGCGCGAGGCAGGACAGGCCCTGGTCCGCGCCGGGGTGGCCTCGCCGGAGGTTGACGCCCGGCTGCTGGCCGAGCACCTGCTGGGCGGGCCGGTGCTGCTCGCCGACGGCGCCCCGGAGGACTTCGCCGCCGCGTACGCGCAGCTCGTGGAGCGACGCGCCGCCCGCGAGCCACTGCAGCACATCTTGGGCGTGATGTGGTTCCGGGGACTGGAGCTGACCGCCCGGCCCGGTGTGTTCATCGTCCGCCCTGAGACGGAGGTGGTCGCCGGGGCGGCCATTGATGCCGCAAGGGCGATCGCGCCGGGGGAGGAGGCCGGCGTCGTCGACCTGTGCACCGGGTCGGGTGCTATTGCCGCCGCTGTGGCCCGGGAGGTGCTCACAGCTCGCGTGTGGGCGGTTGAAATAGCCTCCGACGCCGTCGCCCTGGCGCGGGAGAACTGCGAGCGTCTGGCGCCGGGCAGGGTGGAGGTGATCCACGGCGATGCCACTGATCCGGCCGTGCTGGCCGAAATGGACGGGCGAGCCGATGTGGTTGTCTCCAACCCGCCGTACGTGCCCGCCGGGGCGGTGGAGGACACCGAGACGGCTGAATACGATCCCCACGTCGCCCTTTACGGCGGGGGAGAGGACGGCCTGGAGACTCCGGTCGCCGTCGTCGCCCGGGCCGCTGCCCTGCTGCGTCCGGGCGGGGTGCTGATCATGGAGCACGACCCCGGGCAGTCCGCGCCGCTGCGGGCCGCCGCCCGAGAGACCGGATTCGCCGCGGCCACCACCGGAGTAGACCTGACCGGGCGGGAACGCTTCCTGCGGGCAGTACGGTAGGTCGACCGGTCGCAAGCGTTGCGGCTCGGCTCAGGGGAGCCCTGCCAGACCCCGTCTCGTGGGACCTGGAACCGCCGCTCGGCTTACGGCACGATTCTGCGTGCCGGCAGGCAGAACCGTCTTCGCCACGGTCACCCGAGCCGGTAACGCCACGCGGCCGGGGCTCACCCGGCCCGAACCACAAGTGCAGGAAAGAGCACCCCTTATGACCACCATCCTCGCCATTGGAGCCACCGGACAGGTCGGACGCGTCGTCGTCGACGAGGCGTTGCAGCGCGGCGTGGGGGTCCGGGCCCTCACCCGTAACGCCGCCCGCGGCCGCCGCTCCCTGGCCGACGGCGCCGAGATCGTCGAGGCGGCCGCCACCGACACGGAGGCGCTGCGCCCACTGCTGCAGGATGTCGACGCCGTCGTACTCACACACGGTACCGACAACGACGGTAAGGGCGGCGCTACCTTCTACGACGTGGTTCGCGCCGTCATCGACGCCCTGGGGGACGGCCCAACCCACATCAGCCTGATGACCACCATGAACGCCTCCCACTCCGCCCGCGCCGGAGCCAGCAGCTACGGGTTCGTGGAGTGGAAGCGCCGTGCCGAGCGGCTCGTGCGCGCCTCCGGCCACCCCTACACCATCGTGCGCCCCGGCTGGTTCGACCACCAGGGCCCCGCCGACCGCCAGATCGACCTCAAGCAGGGCGACCTGGTCACCGGGCAGCCCGGAGTCGACCGGCGCCACATCGCCCAGGTACTCCTGGAGGGCGCCCTCAACCCCTCCGGCGCGCGCCGCACCGTGGAGGTATTCAGCAAAGCCGGTACCCCCGTCACCGACTTCGAGGCCCTGTTCGCCGCGACGCGTGCGGATGAGGAAGGTGTGATCGACGGCGTGCTCGACACTAACAACGTGCCGCTGGCCAGCGAGCCGCAGCGCGTCCAGGACGACCTCGCCCGACTTGGCAAGTGATGGGGCTAAGAGAGGCACTCATCAAAGCGGTTCCGCCCCGCAGCATCGTCGCAGGCGTACCGGCGCGAGTAATCCGCGAGAAGTAGCCGCACTGCCGGACGGCACAGACGCACGGACTCAATCCGAACCACCCTGAGAAAGTGAGAACACTGATGCCTACCGAACTCGAGCACAAGGACGCCATCCGCGAGGTCATCGACCGCTTCTCCAACCTGGAGGTAGACGTCGCGGAGCAGTCCAAGCTGTTCACCCCGGACACGCACGTCGTGGTCTACACCGCCGATGGCTCGAAGATGATGGAATTCGATGGCGCCGACCAGCTCGTCGAGCTCTTCGGAGCCGCCATGGCCGGCGTCAAGACCTCCTTCCACATCAACGGCCAGCAGGTCATCACGCTCGACGGCGACACCGCCACCGACGTCCACTACGGCCAGGCCCTGCTCGTCCAGGAGCAGGACGGCAGGGACGTGCTCCTGTCCCACTCCATCCGCTACATCGACACCCTGGTCCTGCGTGACGGCAACTGGCGTATCAGCCGCCGCGAGCAGCACTTCGTGATCTCCGAGACGCGCGACTACTGACGCGCACTCCTTGATGCGTTGACGGCTGAGCCCGCCTCCCGATTGCGGGGGCGGGCTCAACCGTAGCTTTGGCTAAAAGACGGTGGTGCGCGCTCCTTCAATTCAAGACTGCTCGCTTGGTGGGCTGCGCTAGGGCGGGGTTACCGGTTCTTCCGGTGTGGGGGTGTGCGCGGTGGGGCGAGATACTGCCTGACTATCCGTCACCGAAACACGCCAAGAAACTTGACCAAGCCCGAGAGCCACCAAGGGGTGATTGTCATGATTCGGGACAAACGGGTTCGGCGGCGCCGGCGGCCGCGAGCGAAACGTTGGAATCATGCGGGCGCCGAACCACGCTCGGCGGGTGTTAAGGCTCGTTTGTCCCGACTGGTGACACTCTCCGTCACAATCCACAGCGATTTGCGGGCCGATGGCAAGCCGGTTGTTTCCAGCACGCCTGCAGACAGCCCGGCATCCTACCCACATGTTGTCCCGCCATCCCTCCGCACCCGAAAACAGGAAGAGGCTGTCAGCTACGCCGGTTGGGCGTTAACAACGCTACTTAACGTTTAGCTGTATACCTCAGAGCCCTTCAGCAGACCGTTAACAGGCGTTGTTAACCCCGAAATGGCGTAGCAGATGGCCCCACCGTCGGCCCTTGGAAGGCACAGGCAGTCAACCCCGGCGCGGTGAACTGACCCGGCTACGGACGGCGGTGGGAAATGTCCGAGATCGGCATAAAGGACTCTGAGACGGCGAGTGTTACCTGGCAGATCGTTGATATTCCGCGCTTTCGTCGGCTGCGATGCCGCCGAGCGGCGGCGTTTATGCCGATCTCGGACAGTTACGGGGAGTGGCGTAGTCTCCCCAGGCGGAAGTTAGGTATTCTCCAAAGCCCGAGCCGCTCCTCGTAGCCAATCTCAGTCGATGGCTCCATCAGAGGGTAATAACGCCTCATTCTGTGGTAGCAGCGTCGGCGCCTTCTGCGTAGCGGCCTCGGCCGCATCCCATAGGTAAGCCGCGTTGTCACCGCACATATAGGTCCTCTGCCGTGGCCAGAACCGACTCCCGGAAGTAGGGGTTACGAAGAGAATCTGTGGTCACTAGGTCTACGGAGCGGCCCGTCGCCCGCTCCAAGGCCTCCTACAGGCCAAAGAAATCGTCGAAGTGGCTGCCTCGGCGTCCACAGCTCTTGCAGGCCGACCTGAAGCAGACGGCGGAACACATCATCGTGGCCAGGTCGGGGTCCGCAAGGACTTCCGCGATCAGCATGGATACGGCAGGCTTGCTGGTGGGGCGTCGTGGGTGGATCTTCCTAGTGAATCTTGGTCGAGAATCTGGGCTCCCACGATGCCCCACCCGCAGCGCCTACGACGCCGCTGGAGGGACCCCCGCGCGAATTGCCACCACACAACGAGACTCACCACCTGTGCCTAGCGTTGTCGTGCGAATAACATAACGATAGTCTTGACTTAAGGGTGCATTTTTGTTTAACTGATTGCTGAATGTAGTCAGATGTGCACCAAAGGTGTGATGTATTGTGGGGGCAGTTACGGTGTCTTCGCTGCTTAAGCAGGCGTTAGAGAGCAATATTGGAAGGCGGTTGTTGTGGCAATTGCCGCATTTGTTGGTTGTGGCGTGTTTTTGTGTCCAGCGTCCTGTGTTGACTATTGCGTCTGATGTGTTGGAGTGGGCCGGATTTTCTGCGTTGCGTGTTTCGGAAGTTGCGAGTTGGGTTGCTGGGCGAGCTTATGTTCTCGGCGCTCTGGCGTTTGTTGTTTTGGTACTCGTTGCGTTACTTTGGTCGGTTGAGGGTGTTTCCACGGAAAGGCTTCTTGTAATTCTTAGCTGTGCCACGCTGCTGTTGTGGCAGGCTGCAGGCGCGCCTTGGCCTGCGGTTGTCGTTGTTGCTGCTCGGGTAATTATTACTTGGCTGTATTCGCGTTTGACGCGCGATGAGTCTCATTTTGCAATTACTGTAATTGGGTTGATGACTGTTATCGGGTCGCCAGTATTTACCTTTATGTCTTTGGTCTCGCCTGGTGACAGCGGTCATAGTCGTGAAATCGCTGTGCGCTTGAGTGGGCCGGTACGGGTGCAGCAAGTCCCGCTTGAAGCGCCATAGGGGGCTTTGGTTGTAAGTGTGCGTGCCCGTGTTGCTAATTCTGTCTATCTCAGCTCCAGCGGGGGGTGTGGATCGGTGGCAAATATTGATCTCGCGGCGAGCGGCGTGTTGTGAAACGTCGTCACTTCAACGGCTCGCAATTTTAATGTCGGTCGGTCCGTTCGTTCGTCATCGATTTCGAGAATCGGTCACGGCGCACCCGGCGATCTGCATGTGGTGGACCGGGCGTGGGATGATGATTCGTGTGTTTCGGTGGTCGTTCGTGTGGTTATGGTCGAGGGCCGGTCCAAGCATGCCTTCAAGCATTGGCTCTAGGACCTGCCCGAGACGCTCCGGGCTCTTCCGGTTTGAGGGTGTGGTGGTTCCGGCCGGGGGCTGCGGCGTGGGGGTGATGAGGTAGGTTTCGGGCTGATATGGACATGTTCAGGCTGACGAGGTCGTGCTCGACCGGCGCAGGTCGTTGTCGGGTGGGCGGGGACGTCGTTAGTCGGGCGGGGGCGCTCTCGCCGTTGGCGGGGCGGTCGTCGCCGACGCGGGATACACCTCCAGGACGCGGACAACCCGCGTCCTGGAACAACCGACCAGGCGATCCGGGCTGGCTCTTCGTGCTTGTGGGTGTGGCGGCTGGCGTGTTGCGGGGTGAGGGATCTGGTGAGCCTGCCGGTTCACCACGCCGCACTCGTCTGTTGGCAGCCCCGGCGTCCGGAGGTGGGTTCATCTGCAACGCCACTTCGGGGTTAACAACGCCTGTTAACGGTCTGCTGAAGGGCTGTGGGGCATACAGTAGACCGTTAAGTAGCGTTGTTAACGCCCAACCGGCGCAACAGACGCTTCAGCCCGACTCAACCACCACACCCATGAACCGGAAGAGCCGCGTTGGGCGGGAAGCGGAGGCTGGGAGCCGCCGCGGTGCGCGCCGTCTCGAGTCGACCGTCTAGGCTTGGCCCCGAGATGAACGACGCGATGAACTCCCTCTTCGGTGCACTGCCCATGCCCGGTTCCGGCTCGGAGACCACGCCTCCGCCGGAGGCCGCCCTGCCCTCGCTCGACCCGGCCGGCGCCGGCTGGGATGACGAGAGCTGGGCCGCCGTCGAGCCTCCGGACGAGGAGGACCTGGCCGCCTACGACCCCGCGGAGGAGACCTCCGTCCCGTCCGCCGCCGGCGCGGCCGCCGTCGCCCCCACCTGGGAGGAGCGCCAGGCGGAGGTCTCGGCTCTTGTCGCCCGCGCTCAGGCCAACGCCGCGGCCGCCCGGACCCGCGCCGGCGTCGACGCCGAGGGCGCGGCGGACCGGACGGTCGGCCCCGGCGCCCTGCGCGGCTACGGCATCACCACCGATCCCGCCGAGTTGCTCACCGGCCTCAACCCCGCTCAGGAGCAGGCAGTCACGCACGCCGGCTCCCCGTTGCTGATCATCGCCGGCGCCGGCAGTGGCAAGACCCGGGTACTGACCCACCGCATCGCCTACCTGCTGGCCACCGGCCGGGCCCGCCCCGGCGAGATCCTCGCCATCACCTTCACCAACAAGGCCGCCGCAGAAATGCGCGAGCGCGTGGCCGGCCTGGTGGGGCCGGCGGGGGAACGCATGTGGGTGTCCACCTTCCACTCCGCCTGCGTGCGCATCCTGCGCCGCGAGCACGAGGCCGCCGGGCTGCGCTCCACGTTCTCCATCTACGACGCCGCCGACTCCACCCGCCTGATCACCCTGATCGTGCGCGAGCTCGGCATCGACCCCAAGCGCTTCACCCCCAAGACCTTCGCCGCCCGCATCTCGGATCTGAAGAACGAGCTGATCACCCCGGCGGAGTTCGCCGAGCGCGCCGTGACCTCCAACCCCTTCGAACGGCACCTGACCGAGGTCTACAGCGCCTACGCGCGGCGCCTGCGGGCCGCCAACGCACTGGACTTCGACGACCTGATCATGCGCACGGTCCAGCTGCTGCAGGCCAAGCCGGCGGTGGCGGAGATGTACCGGCGCCGCTTCCGCCACGTGCTAGTCGACGAGTACCAGGACACCAACCACGCCCAGTACGTGCTGGTGCGCGAACTGGTGGGCGGGTCCGGCACCTCCGGCGCCGACTCGCCCGTCCCGCCCGGGGAGCTGACGGTGGTGGGCGACTCCGACCAGTCCATCTACGCCTTCCGTGGCGCCACCATCCGCAACATCGAGGAGTTCGAGCAGGACTACCCCAGTGCGCGCACGATCCTGCTGGAGCAGAACTACCGCTCCACCCAGAACATCCTGTCCGCCGCCAACTCCGTGATCGCCCGCAACACCGGGCGGCGGGAGAAGAACCTGTGGACCGCCTCCGGCGACGGCCCCAAGATCATCGGCTACGTGGCCGACTCTGAGCACGACGAGGCCCGGTGGATCAGCTCCGAAATCGACCGCCTGGCTGACGAGTGCGGTATCCGCCCCCGTGACGTCGCCATCTTCTACCGCACCAACGCCCAGTCCCGGGCTCTGGAGGAGGCCTTCGTCCGCTCCGGCCAGCCCTACAAGGTGGTCGGCGGCACCCGCTTCTACGAACGGCGCGAGGTCAAGGACGCCATCGCCTACCTGCGCGCCGTCGACAACCCCGACGACGACGTCTCCATCCGCCGCGTCCTGAACGTCCCCAAGCGCGGCCTGGGAGACAAGGCGGAGGCCGCCCTGGCCGAGCATGCCGCCCGCTACGCCGTCTCTTTCGGTACCGCCGTGGCCGACGCCGCCAGCGCCCCCCGCCCGGGGGAGGGCGAGGGCGCGGAGCCGCCCGCCGTCGTCGGGCTGACCACGCGCGCCACCCGGCAGGTGACGGGCTTCCACGAGCTGCTCACCTCCCTGCGGCACGGCCGCGACGCTGGCGACGGCGTGGCCGACATCCTCGACGCCGCCCTGGACGCCTCCGGCTACCTGGCGGAGCTGCGCGCCAGCGACGACCCGCAGGACGCCAGCCGCGTGGAGAACCTGGCCGAGCTGCACGCCGTCGCCTCCGACTTCCAGGCCGCAAACCCCGACGGCACGCTTGCCGACTTCCTCGAGCGGGTGTCGCTGGTGGCCGACTCCGACCAGCTGCCCCCGAGCGCCGATGCCGCCGACCAGGCCGAGGCCCAGGCCCGCGAGCAGGGGCAGGTCACCTTGATGACAGTGCACACCGCCAAGGGGCTGGAGTTCCCGGTCGTATTCGTAACCGGACTGGAGGACGGCACCTTCCCGCACTCGCGCTCACTGGCGGAGGAGACTGAGCTGGCTGAGGAGCGGCGCCTGGCCTACGTGGCCGTTACCCGCGCCCGTGAGCGCCTGTACCTGACCCGTGCCGCAGTGCGCTCCGCCTGGGGCAGTGCCACCGCCATGCCCCCCTCCCGCTTCCTCGACGACGTCCCCGAAGACACGATCGAGTGGAAGCGCATCGCCTCCTCCATGGATGCCCTGCGCGGCGGCGGCACCGGCTGGGGCGCCTCCTGGGACGAGGGCGGCTTCGGTACGCGCCGCGGTAACGGGCGCGGCAGCGAGGAGGCCCACGACGACGACGGCGACGGCGACTTCGCCCCCGCCATTGGCTCCGGCCGCCGCACCCGCACCGGCAAGCTGGGGCGGGTGGAGACTCCCAAGGACCGGGCAGAGGCCCGACGTGCCAAGCGCCTGGCGGCGCGCGGCAAGCCGGTGCGCCTGGGCACGTCCCAGTCCGGGGCGGAGTCCGCGGAGGCCGCCCTGCCCGCGGCCGTGGCCGGGTTGCGGGCCGGGGACCGGGTACGTCACAAGACCTACGGGGAGGGCAGCGTCATCGCTATCGAGGGCACAGGCCGCTCCACGGTCGCCCGCGTGGAGTTCATGATCGACGGGGCCCGGGCGACCAAGCGCCTAGTGCTGCGCCTGGCACCCGTCGAAAAGGTCTAAGCGGCGGTCCTCCCGTCCGGTGACATGCCGCCCGGCGGAGCCTCTGGCGGAGGTCCGTGATGCTAGGGTGATCGGGTTCACCCGGAGCGCGGCCGTGGCGAGAACTCCCCCGGCGGATTCGGTGCTGAGACAGATCCGAGCTGGAGCCCCACTTAGGAGTTTCTGTGGCCTCATGGAGTGATTCCTGCATCTGGTGGCACGTCTACCCGCTGGGCTTCACCGGCGCGCCGATCCGGCCCACGCAGGCCGAGCGGGCACTCACCCCGCGTCTGGACGCCCTGGAGCCGTGGCTGGACTACCTGATCGAGCTGGGAGCCAACGGCCTGGCCCTGGGGCCGATCTTCACCTCCGAGACCCACGGCTATGACACGGTCGACTTTTACTCCATCGACCCGCGCCTAGGGGATGACGCCGCTTTCGACCGGCTGATCGCCGCCTGCCGGCGGCGCGGCATCAACGTCATGCTCGACGGCGTGTTCAACCACGTCGGCACCGGCCACCCCCGCTTCCGTGCCGCCCTGGCCGAGGACGCGGCGTCCCAGGAACTGTTCCGCCTGGAGCACACCGACGCCGGCGTGGTGCACCAGGACTTCGAGGGGCACCGCGGCCTGGCCGCCCTCAACCACGACTCTGACGCCGTAGTCGAGCTGGTGGCCGACGTGATGCGCCACTGGCTGCGCCGCGGGGCCATGGCCTGGCGGCTGGACGCCGCCTACGCCGTGCCGCCGGAGTTCTGGGCCCGGGTGCTGCCGCGCGTGCGCGAGGAATTCCCCGAGGCCTGGTTCATGGGCGAGGTGATCCACGGCGAGTACGCCGAGATCGTGGCCCGCTCCGGCATGGACTCGGTGACCCAGTACGAGCTGTGGAAGGCGATCTGGAGCTCACTGCTGGATGAGAACTTCTTCGAGCTCGACTGGTGCCTTAAACGCCACAACGAGCTGCTTGCCGCCTTCACGCCCCTGACCTTCGTCGGCAACCACGACGTCACCCGCATCGCCAGCAAGATCGGTGACGCCAAGGCCGCCCTGGCTGTGGTGCTGCTGTTGACAGTCGGCGGCATCCCGTCGATCTACTACGGGGATGAGCAGGCCTTCCGTGGCGAGAAAACCGAGCGCCTCGGCGGCGACGATGAGGTGCGTCCGGTCTTCCCCTCCGGCCCTGAACAGCTCTCAGCCCTGGGCGCGCCGATGCTGTGCCTGCACCAGGACCTGATTGCGCTGCGCCGTCGTAACCCGTGGCTGACCACGGCCACCACCGTGACCCGTCACCTCGACAACCGCGCCTACAGCTACGAGACGGTGGGCCCCGGCGGGCAGCGCCTCGCCGTCGAGCTGCGCCTGGAACCAACTCCGGGAGCCGTGGTGACCGCCCCCGACGGGCAGGTGCTGCGGGTTGGTGAACAGGCATGAGCAATGGCTTGGTACGGGGCGGGCACTGGCACTGACCGCGGTATTTTTCGGAGCGGCGCATATCACCAACACGGAGGCGAGTGCTTTCGGCGCCGTGGCGATCATGCTAGAGGTGGGCATCCTGCTGGGCGCCTGCTACCTGGTCACGCGCCGCCGTGGGCTGCTGCGCCGCCCGCGCGCAGGCGCAAAGACTCAGCGCCGTAGCGCAGAGGGGTTAGCGGCTTTTCCGGCCGGTGGGTGTCGGGCTGAGGAGGGGCGGCTGGCATGCCGGTCCCGGTGCCTGTTGAGACGGAGTGTCCAAATCGATGACAAGCACCGTCCATAACCCGTGAGAGCCGATGCAGCGCCCGCACGATTCCAACGTTTTGTTAGCGGCTGCTGTTGCCTCCAACCCCGTTTGTCATCGATTTGGACACCTCAGCCCGGCTCAGGCTTCGGCAGCCGCCCGCGCGGCGGGCGTGGTGGCCGCCATGCGCAGCACGTGCAGCGCTGTCTGTTGCAGCTCCCCCAGCGTGAGGTGCTCGCCGCTGGCGTCGTCCGGGGAGTATCCAGCCAGTACGGCGTCGTCATGGCCGTCCGCACGGGTGGATGACCAGGTGACGCCGCCGGGCATGAGCACGTCCACGCCCGCGCGCACCCGGGTGGCGGAGTCCTTCAGCTGCGGGAAGAGCGGGTCCGGCGCGTAGCGCATCCACCAGTCGGTCATCACATTGCCCTGGTAGTCCCACTCGCCGCGCAGGATGGTGGTGACCAGGTCGTAGTTGTAGTGGGCCCACTGGCTGTTGATCTTGTTGTAAGAGGTCATGATGTTGAGCGGGTCCGACTCCTGCACACAGATGCGGAAGCCGCGCAGGTAGATCTCCCGCAGCGCCCGCACGGACACGCGCGAGTCGTTGTAGATGCGGTTGGTCTCCTGGTTGTTGGCCGCGAAGTGCTTGGGGCAGGCCGACACCCCCTGTGACTGGATGCCGCGCACGACGGCGGCCGCCGCCAGCCCGGTCAGCAGCGGGTCTTCCGAGTAGTACTCGAAGTTGCGCCCGCACAGCGGGTCGCGGTGGATATTCATGCCCGGCGCCAGCAGCACGTCCGAGCCCTTGCGGAGCATCTCCTGCCCGTGCAGGGCGGCCAGCTCCTCCAGCAGTGGTGCATCCCAGGTGGAGGCCAGGGCGGTGCCGCAGGGCAGCAGGCTGGCATAGGCGGACACTCGGATCCCCGACGGGCCGTCGGTGGTGATTACCGGGGGAATACCGAGTTCTCGCAGGTGCTCGGTCAGCCCGCCGAAGGCGCCGGCATTGCCGGGTGCGCCCAGCGGGGAGTTCATCTCCACATCCCCGTAGGCCAGCTGCGCCAGGTCCTCCACACCCAGCTGAGCCACGAAGTCCTCCATGGTGGCGCGCCCGGCTACCACGTCCGCGAACCGGATGCCGACGTCGCCCGTGGGCGCAATGGCCTGTGGCAGGCGCGCCAGGATGCGCTCGCGCAGATCGACGGTGGACGTGGGTACGGCCTCCCAGCCGACCTGCGCCCGGCCGTCCGCGTCGCGTGTCACAGTCATGCGGTCGAAGGGAGCGTCGGGGGAGGGGGCGAGCGCCTCCTGTAGCTGCTCGACCACCTCGGTCTCCTCCACGACTACGGCGCCGACCTCGATGGTCTGCCGCACCGAGGTGCCCACGTGCACCGGGTAGGTGCCCGCCTCCACCACCCAGGCGTGGGCGTGACCGGTCCGGCCGTCGTCGTCGAAAGCGGCCAGGCGCTCGCGCGGGAAGGAGAGCGTCACCTCCTGGGCCTCGCCCGGGGCAATCATGCCGGTGCGGGTGAAGGCGACCAGTTCCCGGGACGGGCGCGGCAGCGCCGCCTCGGCGGGCGCGCCCCGGTACGCCTGAATTACGGTCGACCCGGGGCGCGGACCGCTATTTTGCACCTGCACGCGTACGGTGACGTCGCCATCGCGGGTGGGGGAGGCATCCTCCAGGCGGGCTCCGGACAGTGCGAAAGAGGTGTAGCCCAGGCCGTGCCCGAAGGGGAACAGCACCTTCTCGGGGGCGAAGGTCTCGAAGTAGCGGTAGCCGACGAACACGTCCTCGGCGTAGTTGTTGAACTCCTCATTCCCGAAGTTCGCAGCCGACGGATAGTCCGTGTAGGTGCGGGCGATGGTGTCGGTCAGGCGCCCGCCCGGCTCCGTGGCCCCGGTGAGCACGTCGGCGACCGCACGGCCGCCCTCCATACCGCCGGGCCAGGCCAGCAGCAGGGCGGACACACCCAGTTCCTCGGCCCAGGACAGGTCCATGACATTGCCGGAGTTGACAATCACCACCGTGCTCTCGAAGTGCCCGGTGACGCGCTCCAGCAGGGTGCGTTCGGTGTCAGTGAGGTAGTAGCCGCCCGGCTCTAGCACATTCTCCCGGTCCTCACCCGCGGCCCTGCCGATCACGACGACGGCGGTGCGGGCCCGGGAGGCGGCCGCAGCGACCAGCTCCTGGCCCGCCTCCATCTCCGGGTAGAAGCGCGGCCAATTGCCCCACTCCTCGGTGGGCGGCTCCTGCGCGTTGCACCACTGCCGGTAGGTGGAGGCCAGCTCCGCGTCGACGCTGACTCCGCGCTCAACCAGGCTGCCGAGCAGATTGGTGGTGTATACGGGGTTGACGTCACCGCCGGAGCCATAGCCGACGGCGAACCAGTCGATTTGCACACGCCCGAAAACCGCTACCGGCTCGGCAGGGGACAGGGGCAGCACGCCGTCGTTGGTGAGCAGGACGGTGCCCTCGGCGGCGGCCCTGCGGGCCAGCTCGGCCAGGCGGGGGTCATAGTAGCGGTCGGAGTCGTGGTCGGCGGCAGCGGAGGTGTTCAGGTTCTGGGCGACCTCGCTGGTGGTGTTGGTGGTCATGGCTGATCGTCTCCGTAAAAGTACATGCAGGTCGTGTGGGACAGCGGTGTCAGGTCAAGCCTAGCCGTTCGCGCCGTCGGTGTGTCGGGCATTATCGGTACCGTCTGCGGCGAGCTCCTCCTCGAGCTGCTCCAGACCGGTCTTGGTCGACAGCGGGATCGGCCTGAACAGGGCGGCGACTGCAGCCGCTAGCAGCAGCATCGGGGCCAGCGCCAGCAGCACGGGAGCCAGCGCGTGATGGTAGGCGTCCACCACTGCGGCGCCCGTGGCGGCGTTCAGGTTCCGGGCAATCGCCGGAGTGATTGAGGCGGCTGCCTGTGAGTCGAGGCCGAGGGAGAGCAGGGAGGCGGTCAGTCGGCTGGTGAACAGCACCCCAACCACCGTGTTGCCGATCGAGACCCCGATCTCCCGGAAGAAGTTGTTGGTGGAGGTGGCGGTGCCGAGCATGCTGGCGGGCAGCGCATTCTGGATGACGAGGACGCTGAGCTGCAGGAACATCCCGATGCCGATTTCCAGTATGAACACCGCCACGCCGGTCCAGGCCACGTGGGCGTCGGCGGGTAGCAGACCCAGCATGGCCATTCCGGCCGCGGCCACCAGCGAGCCCACGATCGGGAAGGGCTTGTAGCGCCCGGTGCGGGTAACCAGCGTGCCCGACAACAGCGATCCGGTGAACATTCCGATGCTGCCCGGCACAAGCAGCAGGCCAGACACGGTGGCAGAGACTCCGTGGACCATCTGCAGGTAGGTTGGCAGGTAACCGTTCATGCCGAACATGCAGGCGGCCATGAGCACCGAGACGACGGTGGCGATGACGAAGGTGTGATTGGTCAGCACCTGCAGCGGCAGGATCGGGTCGGTGGCTCGTCTCTCCACCGGGACGGCGGCGGCCCAGGCAGCCACGGTGACGCAGATCAGCCCGACCATCACCGGGTTGTTCCAGGCGTACGTGGTCCCGCCCCAGGTGGCGATGAGCACGATCCCCGCGGCGCCGATGCTGGTCAGTGTCAGCCCGGCCCAGTCGACGCTGAAGCTGCCGACGCGCCGCGGCATGCGCAGCGCGATGGCCACCGCCACCCAGGCGAACAGACCAAAGGGCAGGAAGAACCAGAAGATCCAGCGCCAGCCCAGCCAGTCCGAGAGCCATCCCCCCAGAAGCGGGCCCAGGATGGCGGCAATGCCGAACATGGCGCCCATGGGTGCCATGTAGGTGCCGCGTACACGCGGCGGGATGATGTCGCCGGTGATGGCCTGGGAGCAGATCATCAGGCCGCCACCTCCCAGCCCCTGCACGAAGCGGAAGATAGTAAAGGAGAACATGTCGGCCGCCAGGCCGCACAGGGCCGAGCCGCCGACGAACAGTGCGATGGCCAGCAGGTAGAGCTGCTTGCGACCCACCAGGTCGCCGAGCTTGCCGTTGATCGGCATGGCCAGCGTCTGTCCGAGCGTGTAGGCGGTGATGGCCCAGGACATGTGCGCCACGCCGCCCAGGTCGCCGATGACGGTTGGCAGCGCTGTGGCGATCACCGTGTGGTACATCGCGGTGAGGAACTGAACCATCATTAGGCAGATGTACACGACCCAGAATCGCCGGTCGGGGCGGAAGGTCATGCCCGCGACGGTGCCGGAGATCCCCTGCGAGCCCGGCTGCGGGCTCACATGTGCGTCTTGCGTGGGGGTATTGCTCATAACCTCGCGTCTCTCCTCACGGCGCGCCAAGTGGGGAGCGGTCCGGAGCCGGGAACGGCGCGTCGCGCAACAAATTTTGCCAAACGGACGGGATCGCTGGGAAATGCCCGCGGAGAGGTATTGGGCACCCCAAGTGCACCGGCGCCGCCAAGCGCGGAGCTGGTGATCGGACTATGTACCATCCACCTGCGCCCCCGGGAACGGTTGCTCCCGGACTAGCCCCGTTCCACGACCAGAAGACCTCATGACCTTTCTTGCTCCGCTCGTGACTGTGCGCACTGACCAGGACGCCTGGTGGCGCGACGCCGTCATCTACCAGATCTATCCGCGCTCCTTCGCCGACTCCGACGGCGACGGCCTCGGTGACCTGCCCGGCGTCACCTCGCATATGGACCACCTGGCCGCGCTGGGGGTGGATGCAATCTGGCTGTCGCCCTTCTACCCATCTCCGCAGGTTGACGCCGGCTACGACGTGGCCGACTACTTCGGCGTGGCCCCCGAGTACGGGACGCTGGATGACTTCGACGATATGGTGGCCGCTGCTAGCGCCGTCGGCATCAGGGTTGTCATCGACCTGGTGCCCAACCACTCCTCTGACCAGCACGCCTGGTTCCGTGCCGCGCTGCAGGCGGGCCCCGGCTCGCCGGAGCGCGAGCGTTATATCTTCCGCCACAACCCGGACGGGCCGCCGAATAACTGGGGCAGCCTGTTTGGCGGCCCGGCATGGTCTCGGGTCGAGCCGCTTACCGGCCGGAGGGAGGACCGCGGCTGGTGGTACCTGCACCTGTTCGCCGCCGAGCAGCCCGACTTTAACTGGGACCATCCCGATGTACGCGGGATGTTCCGTGAATTCCTGCGTTTCTGGGCTGGGCGCGGGGTGGATGGCTTCCGCGTGGATGTCGCCCACGGCCTGGTCAAGGCTCCCGGCCTGCCCGACGACGCTCTGGGGGAGGACCGCTGGCGCGGTGCCCCCGTCGGCGATGAGCGGCCTAAGACCGCTGACAACGGTCCCATGTTCGACCAGCCCGGCGTACACGACATCTACCGTGACTGGCGCAGCGTGCTCAGCGGCATACGCCCGGACATTCTGCTGGTGGCAGAGGCCTGGGTGGATCCGCCCGAGCAGATGGCCAAGTACGTCCGCGAGGACGAGATGAGTCAGGCCTTCAACTTCAACCACCTCAAGTCCCCCTGGCGTGCCGCTGACCTGCGCCGCGTCATCGACACCTCAATGGCCGCCAACGCCGCCGTGGGCGCGCCAACCACCTGGGTACTGTCCAATCACGACGTCGTCCGCCACGCCACCCGCTTCGGATTTCCCCCGGGGAGGGAGCCGGACGACGGTATCGGCGCCGAGGATCCGCAGCCGGACATCGCCCTGGGGCTGCGCAAGGCCCGCGCCGCCACGCTGTTCGCCCTCGGTCTGCCCGGAAGCATGTACATGTTCCAGGGGGAGGAGCTGGGCCTGCCCGAGCACACCACCATGGAAGATGCCTGCCGCCAGGACCCGGCCTGGCTGCGCACCGGCAAGCGCACGCGTGGGCGCGACGGCTGTCGTGTGCCGCTGCCCTGGGCCGCCGATGGACCCGCCTGCGGCTTCAACGCCACCGGACGGACCTGGCTCCCGCAGCCTGAGGGCTGGGGTGCCTACGCCCCGGCCGTACAGGCGGCTGATCCCGACTCCACCCTGGCCATGTACCGGCGTGCCATCGCCGCCAGGCGTGAATGGCAGCTGGGGAGAGGCGGGGTCGAATGGGTGGCGGGTCTGCCCGAGCAGGTGCTCGCATTCCGCAACGGCGAGGTCATAGTTGCGATCAACATGGGAGATGAAGAAGTCCGATTGCCGCGGGCGGGCACCGTACTGGTGCAGTCTTGGAACGGGCAGACGGGCGGGCGCCTCGACGCCATAACCGTTCCCGCTAACGCGGCCCTGTGGCTGGCTGCCTGAGCGGCCTCCGCGCTGACGAACGGTCCGTCAGGCCACGCCACAGGTGCCCCGGTTAATCCGGAGTAGCGCTCGATAAGCCTCGTATTCGGCCTGCCCGCTCTCATTCGGGATGCGGTTCCCCGGTTTGGACTGCCCCGGTGTGCAACCGGGGCAGTCCAAACCGGCGTGAGCGCTGCAAACTGACGCGAGCACTCCAAACGGCTAAGCCACCTCGCTGATGGCGGCCAGCAGCTGCTCAGGCAGGCCGGCCGCGCGCAGGCCGCCAATGAGCGCACCTCCGGTCGCACCGGAGGAGACCACGCCCCAGGCCCGGTCCTTGGCCGGGTAGGACATCTGAGCTGGTTCAAGGATCCGGAATACCTCGTCTGCCAGCGACGGCGGCCTGGTGCTCACGCCCGAAAGCTCGAGCACGACGCCGTCGGCCGGACGCACCGCGCCCAGGGAGACATCCAGGCCAGCACCAAGCGTGAAGCCATCGGCAGGGCGTTCCTTGAGGGGGACCTCGGCGCCGTTCACACGGGCCGTGGCCCGTCCGCCGGTGGACAGCAGGTGCACGGTGATCTCCCGCTCGCCTGGCACGGTGCTCTCCGGACCGTCCTGGGTGATCTCCAGGCGGGCCGAGCCGGCCGCCTCGTCCCAGGCCAGTGTGAAGCGGGTGCGCACCACGGCGTCGGGACCGGGCTCGGGAGAGCCGTCGTCCTCCTCGAGCACGAACTCGCCGTCGGCCCCCGGCACCACGAGCACGGAGAGGTGACGCGGGTTGTCGCCGGCCGCCTCGGTGAGGTCCTCGGCGCCGACGACTACGGACCCGGCGCGTGCCAGGACGGGCACCTGCTCTAGGGGACGGGAGAAGGTGAGCACGCGGCCATCGGCGGCAGCGGCGTCGTAACGACGTCCGGTGGGCAGGTCGAACCAGGTGCCCTGGGGCAGCCAGGCCTCCTCCTGGGCCAGGCGCGCGGCCGGGTCGGCGGGGCGCGTGACAGGCATGACCAGCAGGTCCCCGAAGAGGAACTCATTGCGGTTGTCGTAGGAGCCCATGCGCGTCGGGTAGTCGTGGTAAAGCGGCCGCACCGGGCCGGTGCCGTCGGTGTGTGCCAGCCGGGCCCACGTGTACAGGTAGGGCACGAGCCGGTGCCGCAGCCGCAGGTATGCGTTCATGGTCTCCCGGGCGTCGCGGGAGTAGCGCCACGGCTCCTTGGAGTTGAACACAGAAGTGGTGGAGTGCATGCGGTTGATAGGGGAGAAGCAGCCCAGCTGCACCCAGCGGGCTGCCATCTCATCATCCTTGGCCCCGAGCATGTGCCCGCCGATGTCATTGGACCACCAGTAGTAGCCGATGTTGGCGGAGGTGGCGGTGAACTCCGGCTGGAAGCGCAGCGACTCCCAGGAGGTTACCGTGTCCCCGGAGAAGCCGATCGGGGTGCGGTGGCTGGAGGCGTCGGCGAACCGGGAGAAGGTGATCGGACGACGCCGATAGCTGGTCTGGCCGGGGCCGCTGCGCTCGCGCCCGGAGTCGAGGTAGTGGACGTGGTTGAGCATCCACAGTGGGTCCAGCCCCGGAATGTCGGTAGCGCCTCCCTGCTGCCAGTCCAGCCACCAGAAGTCGACGCCCTGCGCCTCCAGGGTGTGGTGGGCGTGCTCCAGGTATGCGGCGGTGAAGGCCTTGTCGCCGATGTTGAAGGGGATATCCGCACCCGTTGCGGGATCCATACCCAGGGCGCGGGCCGTGGGCGCGTAGGCGTCCTCGTGACGGCGTATGCCGGCGGCGGGGTGCAGGTTGAGTGTCACCTGCATGCCTCGCTCGTGCAGGGCCGCCAGGAAGCACTCAGGGTCCGGGAACAGCGCCCGGTTCCAGGTGTATCCGGTCCAGCCATTGCCGATTGCCGGGTCGATGTCCACCAGGTGCCAGTCCATGTCGACCACGGCCACGGAGAAGGGCAGCTGCTCGGCGGCGAAGCGGTCCATTAGCGCCAGGTAGGACTCCTCGGAGTACTTGTGGTAGCGACTCCACCAGTTGCCCAGTAGTGCCCGCGGGATCAGCGGGGTGGGGCCGGTCAGCGCGAAGAAGTCGCGCAGGGCCGCCCGATAGTCCTGCCCGTAGCCGAAGAAGTAAAGATCCTGGTCCGGTGCCCGGCCGGAGGCGGCGTCGGAGTGCGGACGCGGGCGCACCCACTCGTCCTCCTGAATGAGCAGGGAACCGGAGTCATCAATAACCGAGTGCCCGGTGATCGACAGCAGGCCGGGCTGAACTGCGGTAGCACCATCCACAGTGTCGAGCGTGCGCACGGTGCCCCCCAGGTTGGTGCGGTAGAGCTCATCCGGGTCCCACCGGTCGCCGTGGCGCCAGGTGCCGCCATGCACGCCGATGACGGCGGTGCGCAGGGTGACACTGAGACCGGAGTCGGAAAAGCCGCGCGCCGGCAGGTAGGTCAGATGCAGGTGCTCGGTGATGATCTCGACGCGGTCCTCGCTGCGGCGGACTTCAAACTGCGGCACTGGGCCCAGATCGCGGGAGACCACCAGCTGGGTGGCGGCGTCCACGAAGTTGCCGTTGTGGGAGTACTCCATGCGGATCAGCCGCGAGGTCAGCACCGTGAAGCGCCAGTCGGGGCCGGCGACGACCGCGCCGGGGCGGGCGGGGGCGGGGCGGGGACGGTCCGAACCGGAGGAGAGGGGAGAGGTCATGGGTGGCCTTTCAAAGCGTATTTCGAGTCCGGAAGGCGGCCAGTCCGCCAGCAAGTTTTGCGATAAACGTTAGGTTAGTGCACCGCCGCGGCCCGCTCGCTGGCGGGCTCGTCCTCGCGAATCCTCGCCCTGTTTTACGGGCGGGTCAGCGGGTGCCCGAGGACGTCTCCGTGGTCGGCTTCGACGGGCTGGACCTGGCCCGCTACGCCGACCCGCCGCTGACCACCCGTCAGCCGATAAGGGACAAGGCCACTACCGCCGTCGCCTTTCTGCTGGATGAGCTGGGCGACGGTGATGGCGCCCCGCGGCAAACCGTGCTACCGGTCGCCTGGCAGGAGGGCAGGACACTGGGGCCGGCGCCGAGCTGATACCGGAAGGTGCCGATAGAACCCGAGGGGCTGCCTCACTCGCGTCGCTTGCCTTCGACATCGTCGTGCTTCAGCTTCATGGCGCCAGCGTCGAGGATGCCGATGATGGGGGCGACAAGGAGGACAAGGGGGATGTTGTCGGCACGTCCCAGAGCCGCGAAGACGGCGCAAACCACAACGGCAACGATGAAAGTTGCCAGGACATGCCGTGCAAAATGCGGCTCGGAGCGTTTTGACCCGCTGCGCTTGGAACCGCCTCCGGTGCAGCCTTGTGACCTGGACATGATGAGTTCTTCTCTCGCGGGCCGCGATGCTGTCACGACCACGTTGGTATGACATGAATCATAGTTCACCGAGGATGTGGGCGCGCAGGGCTAGGGCGGCAGCGCCGGTGGCCCATTCTGCCCGGTCGTGCTCGCGCACGACCACATCGAGCGGAGTCGCACTGGCACGGCGTACCGCGGCGATCCCCTGCTGCACCTCGTCTTCAAAGAGCGTGGCGATGCCGGCGCGCTCGCCCGCAACCACCACGACCTCGGGCAGGGTGAACGCCGCAGCCATGCCCAGCAAGCGCCCTAGCCTGCGCGCGTAGGAAGCGCATAGAGACACGGCGTCGCCGTCCCCCGCGGTCGCCAGCTCGACGATGTCCGCCGCTGGCAGCCAGTCGTGGCCGCGCTGCACCCAGGTGTGTTCGATTGCTTCATTGGTCAGGCAGTCCATCGCCGCTGCGGCGCTGGCCGGCCGAGCGCCGTCGGGTACCGGCACCGTGCCCAGCAGACCCATCTCGGCGTCGGCGTTGGTCACGACCTGGCCGTCTACTACCAGTCCATGGCCGACGCCCGCACCCACCGTGAGCAGGCTGAAGCGGCCGTGTACCCGTCCCACTCCGAACCAGGCTTCCCGCAGCGTCAGTGCGGTCAGGTCGTTGCCGATAATGGTCGGCACGCCCAGCCGGGCCTCAACGAAATCGGCCAGAGGCACTCGGTGCCAGCCGTAGAACACGGCCTCATCGACCGTGCGCCCGTCGCGCGCGGTGCCGCCCAGGCTGATCCCCAAGCAGGAGGGCGGCGGAGCGTCCGCGGAAGCGCCGGCGAGATCGGTGAGCGCGGCGGCCAGCTCGGTGATGATTTCTGCGGGGGAGTGGCCCGTAAGCGGGCGGCGCACGGTGGCGAGAACGCCCAGGCGCAGGTCTGTCAGGACGGCCGTCAGCAGGTTCGTTGACAGGCCAACTCCCACCACGGACTCGGCGTCGGCGCGTACCTCCAGCGGAGACTGCGGCCGACCGGTGTCGGCCACCTGCAGCGTGTGCGTGGTGAGCAGTCCGGCATCCACCAACGGCGTCGTCAGACGGGTGACCGAGCCGGGGGAGATGCCAACTATGCGCATGATCTCGGGGCGCAGCAATCGTCCGTAACGCAGCAGGGCGAGCACGATCTCGCGCTGGGTGTCGCTGAGAGCGGTCCAGGGCGATGTGGGTGATTCGGTCCCGGCCGGGGCGCTTGAGTCGGCCATGACCCCATCATGCCCGACTCTGGGGTGATGCTCGTGGCCGGTGGGCTTGCGCACAGGTTTCTTCTGGTGCAGAATAATCTGTGTTGCCGCCGACCGGTGGCACTCCCACCCCCACCTAACCTCAGCAAGGATGCACGGAGGTAGCCATGAGAGCACTGAGCAGGCGCTCCTTCCTCGCCGGTACGGCGACGGCGGCGGCGCTCGCGGCCACGGGCGGCACCCTCGCCGGCTGCTCGTCCGGAGACGGCAAGGTCCACCTGGAGCTGTTCCAGTTCAAGAGCGAGGCCATCACACTGTTCGACCAGATCTGCGAGGACTTCAATGCCGCCAACCCGGACATTGTCGTCACCCAGAACTTCCAGGCCGACAACATCACTTCATTGCGTGCTCGCCTGGTCAAGGGCGACACCCCGGACTTGATCACCATCAACGGCGACTACAACTACGGGGCGCTGGCGGACACCGGCATCTTCTACGACTTCAACCGCACCGACCTCCTCGACGGCGTGAACCCGTCCATCGCCTCCATCCTGGACACGCTCGGCACCGGTGGCGAGGGTCAGACCAACGGCGTGGCCTTCGCCGACAACGGCTCGGGCATCATCTACAACAAGGACGTCTTCGACTCCGCCGGCGTCGAGCCGCCGACCACCTGGGATGAGCTCATCGAAATCTGCGACGAGCTCACCGCCCAGGGCATTGATCCCTTCTACTGGGCCATCAAGGACAACTGGACCGGGGCGCCCGCCTTCTCCTCCCTGTCCGGCTCCTACCTAACCGACGGCGTCGCCGCGTGGTACGACAAGCGCCGCGACCTGGACTCGGGCACCTCCTTCGCCGAGCTCAGTCCGGTGTTCGAGAAGATGCACCAGGCGGTCCAGTACGGCAACGCCGACAAGGCCGCCCTGGGCTACAACGACGGCAATCAGGGCTTCGCTCAGGGCAAGGCGGCCATGTACTGGCACGGCACCTATGCCATTCCCGCCATCCGTTCCTACAACCCGGACATCAACCTGGGTACCTTCGCCACCCCCGCCGACAACGCTGCCGACACCAAGGTCGTCTCCGGCGTCGACGTGGCCCTGACCATGGGGGAGAACCCCGCTCACCTGGAGGAGAACCTGCGCTTCTTCAAGTACCTGATGGACGAGGCGAATATGACCGCCTACTGCGACGAGCAGGTCGCCTACCCGACCCTGACGGCACTATCCGCCCAGGACCCCGCCCTGGAGGGGCTCCAGCCCTACTTCGACGCCGGGCGCGTGGCCACCTACTCCGACCACAACTTCCCGCCGGCTATCACCCTGAACGCCTATATGCAGCAATACCTGTTCAACGGCGACCTGGACCAGCTCATCACCACCCTGGACGCCCAGTGGAACAAGGTTGTCCGTCGCATCAACGAGACAGCCTGAGGCAGGAGGACCGAATCACCATGACCACGCAAACCGCCACCGCGCCGCGGGTCGGCGACCCGCAGGCGGCACCGGGCAAGATCCGGGACAACCAGGCCAAGAAGGTCGACCCGGCCTTCATCTGGATGCTCGTCCCGGCAGCTCTCGTCTTCACCCTGCTGCTGACGATCCCGCTGCTGACGGGTGTCTTCTACACCTTCACCAACTTCAAGGGCTACGGCGACTGGCACTTCGTCGGCCTGACGAACTACAGGAACCTGTTCTCCGATGACATTATCTGGGGCTCGTACCTGTTCACCTTCAAGTACGCGATCGTCGCCTCCGTCCTGACCAACATCATCGCCCTGGGCCTGGCCCTCATCCTCAACTCAAAGATGAAGGCGCGCACCTTCTTTCGCGGCGTGTTCTTCGTGCCCTACATCCTGCCGGTGCTGGTCGTCTCCTACATCTTCAGCTACCTGTTCACCAACAACCTGCCCCAGATCGGGCAGGCGCTGGGATGGGAGTGGCTGAGCACCTCGCTGCTGGCCAATGAGGACCTGGCGTGGCTGGCCATCGTCGTCGTCGGCGTGTGGCAGTCGGTCGCCTACAACACAATCATTTACCTGGCCGGATTGCAGACCGTGCCCGAGGAGATCTACGAGGCCTCCGCCATCGACGGCGCCGGCCCGGTGCGGCGGCTGTGGTCCATGACCCTGCCGCTGATAATCCCCTACCTCGGCATCAACATGGTGCTGTCATTCAAGGGTTTCCTCGGAGTCTTCGACCAGATCGTGGCCCTGACCTCCGGCGGTCCGGGCACCGCCACCCAGTCCATCTCCTACCTGATCTTCAAGAACGGCTTCCAGGGCGGCGAGTACGCCTACCAGACGGCGAACGGCGTCATCTACTTCCTCATTGTGGTGGCGCTGTCCTTCGCCCAGCTCCGCTTCACCCAGAGCCAGGAAAGGGTCTGATCCGCCATGACCGCCACAACAGCCAACCTAGACAGTCCCCGCCCCTCCGAAAGCCGCCTGGGCGCGGCCGATCCCGAGGTGTATCGGGTGCGCCGCGCCTCCAGAGGCGTATTCGGCCGCACCAACTGGTGGACCACCCTGCTGGCGATCGTGCTCAGCCTGACCGTGCTGGTGCCGCTGTACTTCACCGTGGTCACCGCGTTCAAGACCCCCGAGGAGCTGGCCACCTCCGGCTGGGCGCTGCCCCGATCCTGGAGCCTGGACAACTTCGCTACGGCATGGGAGATGACCTCCTACCCCAGGCGGGTGCTGACCTCCGCCATCATCACCGTCGGCGCGACCGTGTTCACCCTGCTGTCCAATTCCATGGTCGCCTACGCGCTGGGTCGCAACATGCACCGCCCGTGGTTTCGTCGCCTGTACTACTACTTCGTGGCAGCCCTGTTCGTGCCGTTCCCGATCATCATGCTGCCGGTGGTCAAGGAGACCGCCCTGCTACACCTGGACAACGAGGCCGGCCTGATCCTGCTGTACGTGGTCTACGGCCTGGCCTTCAACATCCTGATGTACACCTCCTTCATCAAGTCCATCCCGGAGGAGCTGGAGGAGGCGGCCGCCATGGACGGCGCCAGCCGCTGGACGATCTTCTGGCGGATCATCTTCCCGCTGTTGTCGCCCATGAACGCGACCGTCGGGATCCTGACCTGCCTGTGGGCCTGGAACGACTTCCTGCTCCCGCTGGTGATCCTGACCGACCAGTCCAAGGCGACCCTGCCGCTAGCGCAGTACGTCTTCCAGGGACAGTTCAACACGAACTACCCGGTGTCCTTCGCCTCCTACCTGATGGCGATCGCCCCGATGTTCCTGGTGTACGTGGTGGCGCAGCGCTGGGTCATCTCCGGAGTCATGCGCGGCAGCCAGAAGTAGGGGAGAGGACATAGGCTCTTCCCAACCCCGCCGAGACCGGCACTAGTGACACGCCGAGATCGGCACTTGTAACACACCCAGACCGGCACTAATGACGTGCCGGGAACGGTTTCAACGGTTCCTCCCCGGGGCGCGGCATGCCGTCGTCCCGCGCCCCGGGGAGGAACCGCAGCTCCACCACCCAATCTGGAAGGCCACTGCCATGAGCTATCCGCCATTCATCGTCAGCTCCCGCCACGTCGGAGACGACGCCAACTGGTGGCGCCGCGCCGTCGTCTACCAGATCTACCCGCGCTCCTTCCAGGACACCGACGGCGACGGCTACGGCGACATCCCCGGCATCACATCCCGCCTGGACCACCTGGACGCCCTCGGCGTCGACGTCGTCTGGCTCAGCCCCGTCTACCGCTCCCCGCAGGACGACAACGGCTACGACATCTCCGACTACGAGGACATCGACCCGATGTTCGGCTCGCTGGCGGACCTCGACGCCCTGATCGCGGGCCTGCACGAGCGTGGCATGCGCCTGGTGATGGACCTGGTGGTCAACCACACCTCCGACGAGCACCCCTGGTTCTCCGCCTCCCGCAGCGCGAAGGACAGTCCCAAGCGGGACTGGTACATCTGGCGGCCCGCCCGCGCGTTCCCCGGCCTGAAGCCGGGGGAACCCGGCACCGAGCCCACCAACTGGGGCTCCTTCTTCTCCGGGCCCGCCTGGCAGTGGGATGAGGGCACGCAGGAGTTCTACCTGCACCTGTTCTCCGTCAAGCAGCCCGATCTGAACTGGGAGAACCCCCAGGTGCGCCACGCCGTATACGACATGATGGGCCGCTGGCTCGACCGCGGAGTGGACGGCTTCCGCATGGACGTCATTAACCTGATCTCCAAAACCTATCCACTCGCCGACGGCCCCCGCCCGGACGGCGCCCTGTACGGCGACGGCGCGGCCCTGGTTGCCAACGGGCCGCGCGTGCACGAGTTCCTGCACGAGATGAACCAGGCGGTCTTCGCCCCGCGCAGCCGACACATCATCACCGTCGGCGAGACCCCCGGCGTGAACACCACCGAGGCCTCCCGCTACACCGACCCGGCCCGTGGCGAGGTGGACATGGTCTTCCAGTTCGAGCACGTGGGCCTGACCGACGGGCCCGGCGGCAAGTTCGATCCACAGCCACTGGACCGCGTCGCCCTTAAGCGCAACCTGGCTGGATGGCAGGCCGCCCTGGCCCCCGAGGTCGACGCCGCCGGCCGCGTCACCGGCGAACGGGGCTGGAACTCCAACTACTGGGACAACCACGACCAGCCGCGCGCCGTCTCCCGCTTCGGCGACAGCGACCCCGCCTGGCGGGAGATGAGCGCGAAGACCATCGCCTCGATCCTGCACCTGCACCGCGGCACCCCCTACGTCTACCAGGGGGAGGAGCTCGGCCAGACCAACACTGTCTTCGCCGGCATCGACTCCTACCGGGACCTGGAGTCAATCAACTACTTCAGTGAGCGCACCGGCGTCGGCGACGACCCGGCCGCCCTGCTGGCCGGCCTGGCCGTCAACTCACGCGACAACGCCCGCACCCCCGTGCAGTGGGACGCGACCGCCCACGCCGGCTTCACCACGGGCACCCCCTGGATCGATGTCGCTCCCAACTTCAGGGAGATCAACGCCGCCGCCCAGGTGGGCGTGCCCGGCAGCGTCTTCGAGCACTACCGGGCGCTGATCGCGCTGCGCCACCACGACGACGCCGTCGCCTTGGGCACCTTCCGGCTCCTGGATGCTGACGCCGCCGACTCCTGGACGCTGCTGCGCGAGTATGTGGGAGCAGATGGTGAGCGCGAGCAGGTCTTGCTGGCCGCCTCGTGTACGCGCGCCGGACTGGAGACCGGGCCCGGTTCCGCCCTGCGTGGTCGACTGGCGGCCGAGGGACTGGACCTGGGGGAGTGGAACGATTCCGAGCGCGTGCTTATGGCCTCCTTGCCGGTGGAGGAGGCGGCCGCCTCCGGCACGGGGATGCCCGCGCGCCTGGCGGGCTGGGACTCCGTGATTCTGCGCCGTCGGCTTTAGGCACTCGAGCCGCGCATGCGGCCGGGCCGGGACGTCAGCCACCAGCAGCATACGGAGACCACCGCCATCAGGGCCAGCACCCACAGGGGGCCGCGGGCTAGCTCCCACACGAACACCGTGCCGAACACGGGTGCCCGCTGCGTGATTGACAGCACCGCGCCGGCGCCGACGAGCGCCAGCACCGGAACGCTCACCTGCCAGCCGGCCAGGTTCGCGGCCACCGCCACCGCCGCGCCTGCACTGCCGCCCAGGGCGAAGGACGGCGCCAGCAGCCCGCCGGTGGCGCCCGCCCCCAGCGTGATCCCGGTCAGCAGCGGCTTAAGGATGACGACACCTGCCAGCCCCACCAGCGCGGCGCTGGTCGTGGGGGAGACGAGTGCCGCCTCCAGGGCATCACGGCCGTTTCCGGGCAGCACCGGCACCCACAGGGAGGCTGTACCCGTCAGCAGGCCGGCAGCCCCGATGCCCAGGGGGAGCGCCCAGGTGTCCGGCAGCCGGTGATCCTTGAACCGGACCCACAGCGACCGTGCGCCCGCACCCAGCAGTGCCGCTAGCCCCGCCACCGGCAGGGCTGCCATTAGGGTGGCGGAGTCAGGCCCGTCGATACTCACCGCAAAGGTGGGCCGCCCGCCCGAATGCAGCCAGGAGACCACCGTGGCCAGCAGGCTCACCGGTATGGCCAGCCACACGCCTCGTCGGCGCATACCCGCTGGCATAGTGATCTCGACGGCGAAGGCAGCCCCGCCCAGGGGCGCGTTGTACATGGCCGCCAGCCCCGCGCCGGCCGCCGCGGCCACCAGGGTGCGGGCCGGATGCGGCCCCAGGCCGAGGCGGGAGGCGACTCGAGCGGCGACCGCGCCGGCCATGAGCCGGGGCGCGCCCTCACGTCCGACCGAGTTGCCGGCGCCGACGGTGAGCACCTGCAGCACGCCGTCGGCGAAGGGGCGCAGCAGGCCCATGCGACGGCTCGCCCGGCCGGAGACGTCCCCAACCGCCGCCTCAACGCCTAATACGCCGCCGGTGGACCGCTCCCACCACCACAGGCCGCCGGCCGCCAGGCCGCCGACGGCCGGGGCCAGCACTCTCCGCCAGGCGGCGGCTGCCTGCACGCGCTGGGGGAGCGCGCCCTCGCCGACCCCGTAGAACAGCCACTCGAAGCTCTCCAGCAGGAAGGCCATGGCGATGCCGATCAGGCCCGCGGCTACGCCCGCCAACAGTGCGGCTACTGGCAGGCGCGCAGCGCCGGTGCGCGAGTTGGATGAGGATGCGGATCGGCGTGGAGTCACTGTGCGACCCTACCGGCAGCCGAGCAGCCGTGGATCCAGGTATTGCCCCCGCGCAGCGCGGTCAGTCCCTGTCCTCGGCGGAGGCTGCCCGCGACACCGTCTCGCCGAAGTCGGGGACGTCCGCCGGCGCCATGACTCCCAGGTCCTTGTTGACCAGGCCGATGGCGCCGCGCAGCCCCATCCACCACTGGTGCAGGGGGCGACGCGCCGTCAGGTCGAGTTCTTCATCCATGTGTTCCAGGCGATGATGCGTGATGCGTCCTTCTACCAGGCCCACGTAACTGGAGTGGTAGGTGCCGGCGTCCAATTGGTCGGAAAGCAGCTCCAGGGCGTGCGCCACCAGCTTGGTGGCCATGATCCGGTCGAAGGCAGTCGGGTCCCCGCCCTGCTGCAGGTGACCGATCTGCGCCTGGCGCACGTCGTACAGGCCCTCGCTCTCCTCGGAGAAGATCTTCGCCAGTACGTCCAGGGTGTAGTTCTCGCTGGCCCGCTCGTTGCGGATCACCAGGTAGAGCTTGCGGCCCGAGCGGAAGGACTCCACCATGCGAGCCGAGTCCTGGGCCAGCTTCTTCAGCGTCAGCCCCTCCTCGTTGAGGTACACCCGTTCCGCGCCGGTGGCGATACCGCTCATCAGGGTCAGGTAGCCGCAGCGGCGCCCCATCGCCTCGGCCACGAAGCAGCGGCGCGAGGCGGCCGCAGACTGCTTGATGGCGTCCAGCGCCTCCACCGCACTGTTCAGGGCGGTATCGGCGCCGATGGACAGCTCCGAGCCGGGCAGGTTGTTGTCGATAGACGCGGGCACGCAGATCATGGGGATCTTGAAGGCCGGGTAGCGGCCGCGCTCTGTGACCAGCTTGTGCGCTGCCAGGTAGGCGTTGAACCCGCCGATGATGAGCATGGCGTCGATCTGGTGGGACTCGATGGCCCGCCCCAAGGAATACAGCTGCTCGATGGTGGGGATGTCGCGCCGGGTACCCAGCTCGGCGCCGCCGTCGCCGACCCAGCCCTCGACGTCGTCCCAGGACAGCTCGCGCACATCCCCATCCAGCAGGCCCGGGAAGCCGCCGTGTACCCCGAGCATTGTGAAGCCGTGGTCCAGGCCCAGGCGCACAGCGGCGCGTGCCGCCGTGTTCATGCCCGGCGCCAGCCCACCCGCATGCACTACTGCGACTCGCCGGGAGCGTCCCGCCTGCGGGTTCAGGGCGCCCCCGGCCGCCGGATCCAGGGCCGGCGGGGTGGACATGGTCTCGAAGATGCCGAGCATCTGCTCAAAACTCGAGCCGCGCGCTGCTACAGCGCCCTGGTAGTCGCCGGCTGCTACCAGGTCCTTGACGGCGCGGGTGGCGCGAACCTGCTCCATCATGGGCAGGCGCCGGATACGGTTGCGCCGTTCGGCAATGATCACCGGCTCGCTCTCGGGCGTGGCCAGAACCACCTCGCGGGCCGCGGTGCACCCCAGCAGCGTGGACATCCAGCGGTCATAGGCACTCGGCTTGCCACCGCGCTGGACGTGACCGAGGATCGTCACACGGGCCTCCTCGCCGAGGCGCTCGGCCAGGACCCGCTTGACGTCGTCGGCGGTGATGGGGTTCCCGGACCGGTCGGTGGCGCCCTCGGCCACGATTACCATCGACTCCCGCCGCCCGGCCTCGCGGCCCTTGGACAGCTTGCGGCACATGTCCTCCTCCCAGCCGTCATCCGGCGGGAGCTCGGGCACGAGCACGTAGTCGCAGCCGCCGGCCACTGCCGCCATGAGCGCCAGGTAGCCGCAGTGCCGACCCATGACCTCAACGATGAAGGTGCGCTGGTGGGAGGCGGCGGTGGAGGAGATGTCGTCGATCGCCTCGAGGATGCGGTGCAGGGCGGAATCGGTGCCGATGGTCATGTCCGCACCCACCAAGTCATTGTCGATCGAACCCACGATGCCGGTAACCATCAGCACCGGGTGGGCCGCCGCCGTCTGCGCGGAGATGTCGCCACGCTCAACGAGCTCGGCCACCAGGGAGGGCCAGTTGTTCCGGAACTCGTTGGTGCCGGTCAGGGAGCCGTCGCCGCCGATCACGACCAGGCGATCAATACCGTGCTCCAGCAGGTTGCGGCAGGCGGCCAGCTGCCCGGCACGCTCCCGGAACTCCGCCGAGCGGGCGGTGCCGATGATGGTGCCGCCGCGGTGCAGGATGGAGCCCACCGAGTCCCACTCCAGCTTGCGTACGCCCTCACCGCCGGCCACGGCCCCCGCCCAGCCCTCCATCACCGCATACGGCTGGGCGCCCATGCGCAAGGCGGTTCGCACCACCGCACGTACTGCGGCGTTCATACCCTGCGCGTCGCCACCGGAGGTCAGCACCCCGATCCGTACGGGCTCACCGGGCGAAGAGGCACCGGTATCCGCGTCAACCGCCGGTCCGGGCGAGGTATCGCGCTGCGTTTCACTAGACATGGTGAATCCTTCCGTGGACGTCCGCTGCCTGGCTCTGGACCTGATTCTAGTGTGGCCCCCGCCGCAGCGGTGGTCTTGGCCCAAGTCGTTCACGGCCTGTTCACCGGCCTCCTCCCGCCGGTGCCGCACGTGCGCGTGCAGGAGCGCCGGGAGCGCGGGGCGGGCGGCGTCCGGCAGGCTCCGGTGGCGCCCCGTGTCTGACCTCGGTCCGCTCGCTAAGCCGCGTTAAGGTCGGCGGTGATCGTTCCGGCGCCGTCGGGACCGACATCGCGGGGCGCAGCACCAACAGGATGGAGAAGCGGGCATGAATCTTGGGCAACGGCTCGGCCGGCGGAGTTCGCGGGGCCCGGGCGGCTCTCCGGTGCGACGCGGCCTGCCGGATGACTGGCCGCTGGCCGCGCGCGCCGGGGCGGAGTCCGTGGTGCTCGGCTGGGGGCTTGTGGTGCTGCCGACCCTCGTCCTCTACCTGCTGTCATCCTCACGCGACGCCGCGGCGGCCCTCTCCCTGGGCGGCGTGCTGCGCACCGGCACCGGCTTGTGGAGCCTCGGATTCGGCGGCTCGCTCGGGGCTGGAGCGGCCGAGTACGGCACGCTGAGCCTGCCGCTGCTGGGGCTGACGCTGCTGCAGGCGTGGATCACGCGCGCGTGCGTGCGCCGCGCCCGGCCCAGCGGCCCGCGCGCGGGGGCGGTGACCGTTTGTGTCGCCGCGCTGACGGCGCTGGCCATCGTGGCTGCAACCCATCCGGCCACCTCACGCACCGGGGCCGCCGTCATTGGCATAACGGTGCTCACCGCGGCGGTCACCGCCGCGCACCTGCAGCGCGTCGGCCGGGGTTGGCGGAAGGCCGCCGACCGGTGGGCGCAGCGACCACAGTGGAGCGTCATGGCCGTGCGACTGTGCCGGGAGACGGCGCTGGCACTGGCCGTCCTGGCAGGCGCGGTAGCGCTGGTGGGGCTGATCGCAGGAGCGGGCCGGGTGTCGCGTCTGCATGACGCCCTCGTAGGCGGGGACCTCGCGGGAACGGCCGGGCTGGCACTGCTGCAGCTGGGCTGGCTGCCCACCGGTTTGGTATGGGCACTGTCATGGGTGGCTGGCCCGGGCTTCGTAGTGGGCACAGGCTCTGTCTTCTCGCCCACCCGCGTGCTGGCCGGAGCCGTACCCGCGCTGCCGCTGCTGGGGGGACTGCCCACCGGGGCACTGGGCGCAGGCGGAGCGCTCCTGCCGTTCCTCATTGCGGCGGCCGCGGCAGTGGCGGCATGGCGGCACCGGCAGGCGCTCCGGGAACTGCCCCTGCGGCAGGCGGCACTGACGACTTTGATCGTGGCCCTGGTACTCGGTGCCGGCGTGCTGCTGGCGTGCCTGGCCGCGTCCGGTCAGGTCGGTCCTGGGCGCATGACCGAAGTGGGCCCGCGCAGCGGCTATGTCGCTGCGATTGTGCTGCTCATGGTGCTCTTTGGAGTGGGAGTGGTGGCGGTACTGCCACACCCGCGTACCCGCGCGCTCACCGGTCGTGGGGTGCGGGCAACCGCGGCGGCAACGAGCGCTGCCGCAGACAATGCCTGGGAGCGACTGAGGGGGCATGCGGGGAGGCGGTAGGCTGACCCTGGCCGTAACTGGCGCGGGTGGGGCACCACCGGGAAGCGGCCGACCGGACACCGGTTACCCTCAACGGGGCGTCGCCCGCCTGGGCGTCCCGCCACACCGGCACAAGGAGCATTCGTGACCGCCCAGACCCCGTCGCCCTCTTCCGCCAACTCTTCCGCCAACTCCGCCGCCGACTCTGCTGGCAACTCTGCCGTGCAGTCCGGTTCCGAGCGTATTCCGATCCGCCGCGCCCTGCTCTCGGTCTATGACAAGACCGGCCTGACCGAGCTGGCCGCCACCCTGGTCGGCCACGGCGTCGAGATTATCTCCACCGGCTCCACCGCCGCGACCATCGCCGAGGCCGGCCTGCCCGTGACCGCGGTGGAGGAGGTCACCGGGTTCCCCGAGTGCCTGGACGGGCGCGTCAAGACCCTGCACCCGCGCATCCACGCCGGCATCCTCGCGGACCGCCGCAAGCCCGAGCACCAGGCGCAGCTCGCCGAACTCGAGGTAGCCCCGATCGACCTGGTCGTGGTCAACCTCTACCCCTTCACCCAGACGGTCGCCGCAGGCGCAGGCTTCGACGCCTGCGTGGAGCAGATCGACATCGGCGGTCCCTCCATGGTGCGCGCCGCCGCGAAGAACCACCCGTCGGTCGCGGTGGTGGTGGACCCCGCCCGCTACGAGGAGGTGGCCGACGCCGTGGCCGCCGGGGGCTTCGACCTCGCCCAGCGCCGTGCCCTGGCTGCGGCCGCCTACGCCCACACCGCGGCCTATGACGCCGCCGTCGCCTCCTGGTTCGCGCACCGGCTCGAGGCTGACGCGGTCGACGCCGCGCCCGCCATGCCCGCCTACGTGGGGGACGCCTACACGCGCCTGAACCCGCTGCGCTACGGTGAGAACCCCCACCAGCGGGCCGCCGTGTACACCGCCGCCGACGCCGCGCCGGGGGCGGGCGTGGCCGGCGCCCGGCAGCTGTCAGGCAAGGCCATGAGCTACAACAACTACACCGACACCGACGCCGCCGTCCGCGCTGCCTATGACCACGGCGAGGCCACCTGCGTGGCGATCATCAAGCACGCCAACCCCTGTGGCGTGGCCGTGTCCGCCACCGGCGACGTGGCGGAGGCGCACCGCAAGGCCCACGCCTGCGACCCCGTGTCCGCCTACGGCGGCGTCATCGCCACCAATGCCACCGTCACGGCCGCCATGGCCCGCCAGATCAAGCCGATCTTCACCGAGGTGATCGCCGCGCCCGCCTACGACGACGAGGCCGTGCAGATCCTGTCGACCAAGAAGAACCTACGCATCCTCGTTGTCAACCCGCCGGAGCGCGGTGGCTGGGAGGTCAAGCAGATCTCCGGCGGCGCCGTGATTCAGGAACGCGACGCCGTCGACGCTCCCGGCGACGCCCTCGCAGGCTGGGAGCTCGTGGCGGGTGAGGCAGCCGACGCCGCCACCCTGGCGGATCTGGCATTCGCCTGGCGTGCCATACGCTCCGTGCGCTCCAACGCCATCCTGCTGGCCCAGGACGGGGCAACTGTCGGCGTTGGTATGGGGCAGGTCAACCGGGTGGACTCCTGCAGGCTGGCGGTTGAGCGGGCCAACACACTTGGTACCCGCATGACCGGGGACGCGGCGGGCGACGCCGTGGACGCTGCGGGCACCGGGGTCTCGGCCCCCGAGCGCGCTCGGGGGTCGGTGGCCGCATCGGATGCCTTCTTCCCCTTCGCCGACGGCCTGCAGGTGCTTATCGACGCCGGCGTGCGCGCCGTGGTTCAGCCGGGAGGCTCCATCCGCGACGAGGAGGTCATCGCCGCCGCCCGGGCCGCGGGCATTACCATGTACTTCACCGGCACCCGTCACTTCGCGCACTGACCCGGTGGGGCCCAATGCCCCGGTCGCCTACGGCGCGGGCGACCGTTGAGGGACTAAGGTAGCTGCCGTGACCGACCAGAACGGTGCAGACGGCGGATCGCCGTCGGAAGGCGAACGGGCGGGTGCCTCGGGCGTGGGCCACGACGGGGGATCCAAAGCGGACAGCTGCCCCGAGCGGCAGCAGCCCTACCGCACGCTCGCGGTGGTCGCCGTGGCGGCCTGGCTAGCGGCCGTTCCGGTGCTCTCCTTACTCGGCTACCGGCGTCTGGCGGTGATCTGGTTGGCGCTGGAGGTGCTGGCCCTGGCGGTGATCCGGGTGCAGCGACCCGACGGAACCTGGATCGCGGCGCGCAGCCGGGGATTTGACGTCGTGTTCGGGCTGCTGCTCGCGGTTGGCCTGTTCGCCCTGTCCTATTACGCAGGCCTGCCGCGGGTGCACTGACCGCGGGTGCACTGGCCCGTTCGGCGCTGCCCTCCCGCGCGTTCACCGTGCTGCCCACGCGCGTACAGCGCAGTGGCAGGCCCGGGGCCGGTGGCTTGGTCGGTGCTGCGCCGGGTCCCAGGCGGATGGCCAGGTGGAGGCCCAGATGGAGGCCCACTGTACGGTCCGACGGGGCGCAGGTGGCGGTGAGTGTGGCATCCTGCCGCCCAGTATGCGGTCCCGGACCGCCCGAATCCAGCCGAAAGGCAGTACATGAGCAACCCATTCCCGCGTCCCGACGGTACCTCCGGGCAGCCTGCCCCGGGGCCAGTGCGCAGGTTCCTGGCCCGAGGCGGCATCCTCGTGTGGGTACTCGCCGCTATCATCCTGGCCCTGCTACTCGGCTCCATCCAGATCGGTGGCAGTCACCTGGTACCGGTTCCGGTTGGTCGAATCTTCTCCACCTTCTCCAACCTGTTCAGCCAGTTCCTGTCCTTCTCAATCCCGCTGATCATCATCGGCCTGGTCACGCCCGCCATCGCGGACCTCGGACGTGGCGCCGGCCGCTGGCTCGCCATTACCGCCGCCATCGCCTACAGCTCTACGCTGTTCGCGGGCTTCGTCACCTACCTGGTGTGCGCGGCCACACTTCCCCGCGTCCTGGGTGGTACGACTCTGGCGGACGTGGAGGAGCCCGGCAGTGCCCTGGACACCTACTTCAGCGTGGAGATGCCCGCCCCGGTGGGAGTGATGACGGCCCTACTGCTCAGCTTCGTGCTCGGCATCGGGCTGTCGATGGTGCCGCGCGGGGTCATGCGCAAGGGATTCATCGAGTTCCGTGCCATCATCACCTCCCTGATCGAGCGGATCATCATTCCGCTGCTGCCACTGCATATCTTCGGCATCTTCCTGAACCTCACCTACACCGGTGAGGCCTGGGCGATTATGCGCACCCTGCTGCGGGTCGTCGTGGTCGTGCTGGTCCTGGAGGTGCTCATCCTGGGTGTCCAGTACCTGGTTGCGGGGGCCGTCGGCCGCAAGAACCCCGTGAGGGCGCTGGTGACCATGCTGCCTGCCTACCTCACCGCCCTGGGTACCTCCTCCTCGGCGGCCACCATCCCGGTGACCCTGCGGCAGGCCCGCAAGAACGGCGTGGCCGACGCCGTCGCCTCCTTCACCGTGCCGCTGTGCGCCACCATCCACCTGGCCGGCTCCACCTCAAAGATCTTTGCCTTCGCATTCGCTATTGCCCTGACCCAGGGCATCACGGTTTCCGCCGCGCAGTGGATCGGCTTCATCTTCATGCTCGGCATCACGATGGTCGCCGCTCCAGGAGTTCCCGGCGGAGCCATCATGGCTGCTACCGGCCTGCTGTCCAGCATGCTCGGCTTCGACGACGCCCAGGTGGCGCTCATGATCGCCACCTACATTGCCCTGGACGCCTTCGGCACCGCCACCAATGTCACCGGTGACGGCGCTATCGCCATCGTTGTGGACCGGCTTGCCCACGGCCGCATAGGGCCCGAGGGGGAGCCGGAGAACACCCGCGAGCTGGCCTTCGACGGCATGAAGTACCTGGACCGGGTCAGCGTGGAGGGCGTGGTCAGCGCCGAGGAGCTGGAGGCCTCCGCCGCCGCCGCGGGCCCCAACGCCGTCAGCCGCTGACGTGCGGCCATGCCCTGCCGAGCAGGTGGGCTGTGCCGCGAAGACAGTAGCCTGCCCGCACACCGCGCCCTCTGATGATGTCGGTGCCCGCAGCCTCGTGCCAAGCCGTGGGGCTGCGGGCGGGGGCGAGCAGCCGGGTCCGTGAGCGCCTAGATGTGCAGAACCAGGCGCAAGGCGCTGAGGGCCGCGCCATCGTGCTAATCCCGCGGTGTAGCCCAGATCTCCTCACACGCCCGGGCCGCTCCGGCTATCGTCCCAGCCGCTCGACCTGGTCACGGCATAGGCTTGGTGTACCGGCCCTCAGGGGCCCCAACTGACTGTCTCTTGTCTCGAAGGAGTCCTTCATGGCCAACGCCCCCGTCAACATCACTGTCACCGGCGCTGCCGGCAACATCGGCTACGCGCTGCTTTTCCGTATCGCCTCCGGTGCCCTGCTCGGCCCCGACCAGCGCGTCAACCTGCGCCTGCTCGAGATCCCGCAGGCCGTCAAGGCCGCCGAGGGCACTGCCATGGAGCTGTTCGACTCGGCCTTCTCCACCCTCGGCTCCGTTGATATCTTCGACGACCCCAAGCAGGCCTTCGAGGGCGCCAACATTGCCTTCCTGGTCGGCTCCATGCCCCGCAAGGCCGGCATGGAGCGCTCCGACCTGCTGTCCGCCAACGGCGGCATCTTCGGTCCCCAGGGGGAGGCGCTGGGCGCCGGCGCCGCCGACGACATCAAGGTCCTCGTGGTTGGCAACCCCGCCAACACCAATGCGCTCATCGCAGCCTCCCACGCCGGCGACATCCCGGCCTCCCGCTTCACCGCCATGACCCGCCTGGACCACAACCGGGCCCTGGCCCAGCTGGCCGCCAAGGCCGGCTGCCACGTCTCCGACATCGACAAGGTCACCATCTGGGGCAACCACTCCACCACCCAGTACCCCGACCTGACCCACGCCACGATCAAGGGCGAGCCGGTCACCGACATCCTGGCCGACCGCGCCTGGGTCGAGGACGACTTCATCCCCACCGTCGCCAAGCGCGGTGCCGCCATCATCGAGGCCCGCGGCGCCTCCTCCGCCGCCTCAGCGGCCTCCGCCGCCATCGACCACGTCCGTGACTGGTGCCTGGGCACCACCTCCGCATGGACCTCCGCCGCGGTCATGTCCGACGGCTCCTACGGCGTACCCGAGGGTGTCATCTCCTCCTTCCCCTGCACCGCCGAGAACGGTGAGTGGAAGATCGTCCAGGGCCTGGAGATCGACGACTTCTCCCGCGCCAAGATCGACGCCTCCGCCGCGGAGCTCGTCGAGGAGAAGAACGCCGTCGCCGGCATGGGCCTGATCTGAGATCTGCCAACCGTAGTGATGGGCCCCGCCTCCACACTGGAGGCGGGGCCCATGCCGTTCGGGTTACCGGGATGCAAGCAACCAAAGGCTTCGTGAGCGAGCTATTCGTTTTATACTCCTTATGCTTAATGCGCCCGGGTCTGGGCTGACGACGTGGTCAGCCAGGCGGTGACTCCGCCCCGACCCTCCCATAGAAACAGCGTCGTTTCGAGGAGAACACCATGCGTAATCCCGTTCTGTCCCGGCGGCAGGCTCTGGTGGGCCTGTCCACCACCGCCGTCCTGGCCACGCTTGCCGCCTGTGGTACCACCGGCACCGAGGAGTCCGGTGCCGGATCCGGATCCCGCTCCGACTCGGTGGTCGTCGGTGAGGGTGATGACAGCCAGGTCGACGTAGTCACCTGGTGGTCGGCAGGATCCGAGAAGGAGGGACTGGCCGCCCTCGTGAAGGTGTTCGAGGAACAGTTCCCGCAAACCAAGTTTGAGAACAAGGCCGTGTCCGGCGGTGGTGGTTCCCAGGCCAAGCAGAAGCTCGCCGCGGACTTGGCCGCCGGCAACCCGCCCGACACCTACCAGGCCCACGCCGGCGCCGAGATCCAGGCGGACATCGAGGCCGGCTACCTGCTGGACATCTCCTCCCTGTACGACGAGTTCGGTCTCAACGACGCCTTCCCCGAGACCCTCATAGACCGGCTGAGGGACTCCGAGGGCGCCATCTACTCCATCCCCTCAAACGTGCACCGCAATAACGTGGTGTGGGCCTCCATCGAGGTGCTGAAGGCCTCGGGACTGGACTCGGACAGCCCGGCAACGGACATCGAAGGTTGGATCGCGGACATGGAGAGGGTTAAGGCGGCCGGTTACACCCCCATCACCATGGGCATGGCCTGGACCCAGCTCGGACTGCTGGAGTCCGTGCTCATCGCCGACCTCGGTGCCGACTCCTACTCAGGGCTGTTCGACGGGAGTACCGACTGGGCGGGCGATGAGGTGGCGGCCGCGCTCAAGCACTACGAGACCATCGTGGGCTTCACCGATAAGTCCCTGTACACCGAGGACTGGGAGCCGGCCATGCGGCCGATCTTCGAGAACCAGGCCGCCTTCAACGTCATGGGCGACTGGGCGGTGGCCGGCTTCGACACCGCGGGCCTGACCGCGGGTACCGACTACACCTACTTCCCGGTGCCCGGCACCGACGGCGTGTTCGACTTCCTCGCCGATGCCTTCGCCCTCACCGATGGCGGCCCGCACCCGGGTGGCGGCAAGAACTGGCTGCAGTGCATCTCCACCAAGGAGGGGCAGATCGCCTTTAACACCGTTAAGGGCTCCATCCCCTCCCGCTCAGACCTGACCGAGGAAGAGAAGGCGCAGTTCTCCGAGTACCAGCGCTCCGCGATGGACTCCTTCAGCCAGGACACGATCGTCTCCTCCATCGCCCACGGCGCCGCCCTGCCGACCAAGGCGTCGGACGCGATGAATGATGCCCTGACCAAGTTCGCCCAGGGCGCCTCAGACGTCGCCACCCTGCAGTCCGAGCTTGCCGCGGCATACGCCTCGGTGGCCTGACCCGCGTGCTCGGGGCGGCGCGACTACTTGCCCCGCCCCGAGCACAGCGCCACTGTCAATCGCACTGGCAAATGCACTGCCAAATGCCGGTGGCGAACGCCACTGGATATTGTCTCACCCCACGCAGCGCGGGTGCGGGGAGACGAGTGCTGCCGCCCCGGCCGAGGCGACGCCAGCCGACAAACTTCAAGGAGCATCGTGAGCACTAGAACGACGTCGCGTCCCCGGCGGAGGAAGGCGAACTGGCGGAAGTGGGGGCCGGGGCTGCTGCTGATCTCGCCGTCCCTGGTCCTCGTTGGCATATTCGTGTACGGCATGATCGGCGTGAACATCAACACCTCCCTGCTGGACACTCACACTGCGGCGCAGGTGTCGGGCAGGCGGTCCTCGCACGTCGTCGGCCTGGAGAACTTCGTCAACCTGTTCAAGAATCCGAACTTCCAGCACTCCTTCCTCAACCTGATTCTGTTCACCGTGGCCTTCCTGGCCGGAACCCTGGTCCTCGGCTTCCTGTGGGCGTGGCTGCTGGACAAGCCGATCAAGGGTGAGGGGCTGTTCCGGGCGGTGTTCCTGTTCCCCATGGCCGTGTCCTTCGTGGCCTCCGGCGTGGTGTGGCGGTGGCTGCTGAATTCCGCCCAGGGGGCACAGGCCTCCGGCCTCAACCGCCTGTTCGAAATGACGGGCCTGCGGTTCTTGGAGAACAGCTGGACGCAGCACACTACCTTCGGCATTCTCGCCATCGCCATCCCCGCGGTCTGGCAGCTGGCCGGTTATGTGATGGCCCTGTTCCTCGCAGGCTTCCGGGGAATCAACGAGGACCTGCGCGAGGCGGCGCGCGTGGACGGCGCCAACGAGTGGCAGCTGTACAAGTCGATCATCTTTCCCCAGCTGACACCTATCGCCCTGAGCGCCGTCATCATCATCGGACACATGTCGCTGAAGTCATTCGACCTGATCATGTCCATCACGGACCAGCGCACCTACTCCACGAAGGTGCCCGCCATTGACATGTTCAACTTCATGACCGACAACGACTACTCCAACGCCGCGGCAGTCGGCACGATCCTCCTCGTCATCGTCGCCATCGCCGTCATCCCGTACCTCATCCACGACGCGAAGGGCAGGTCCTGACATGGCCGTCGACGCCGCCGCTCTGACCGCCAAGCGGACCGTTACCCGGACCAGGGGTGTCGCCTGGGGACAGGTGCTCCGTTACGTCCTGCTGCTGGCCTCGCTCGTCTTTGTGCTCATCCCCGTCTACGTCCTGTTCGTCACCTCCTTCAAGAACGGGGCGGAGGCCTCTCCGGCTACCACCTGGTACCTGCCGGACAGCTGGGACACCACCAACTGGACCAATGCGTGGAACGAGCTCAAGGGCGGCCTGGTCCGCTCCCTGATGCTGGTTATCCCTTCCTCCCTCATCTCTGCGATGCTGGGATCCGCCAACGGCTTCGTGCTGTCCAAGTGGCGCTTCCCCGGGGCGAACGTGGTGTTCACCCTGATCCTGTTCGGCATGTTCATCCCCTACCAGGCGGTAATGATTCCGCTGATGCGCATGGTCACCGGGGTTGGGCTGGGATTCGGCATCCCGACGCTGATCCTCATGCACGTGGTCTACGGCATTCCGATCTGCACGCTGATCTTCCGCAACTACTACGAGTCGATTCCCGACGAGCTGATCGAGGCCGCCGAGGTCGACGGCGCCGGGATGCTGCGCACCTACTTCTCCGTGGTGCTGCCCATCTCGATCCCCAGCTTCGTGGTGGTCATCATTTGGCAGTTCACCAGCGCCTGGAACGACTTCCTGTTCGCCCTGTTCTTCGGCGGCGGGGCACAGTCGGGTCCGGTGACGCTGGCACTGAACAACTTGGCGCACGGTTCGATCATGGCCGACTACGGCGCCTCGATGTCCGGCGCGCTGATCGCCTCCGTCCCGACGCTGCTGGTGTACATCTTCCTGGGCAAGTACTTCGTTGGCGGCCTGATGGCCGGCTCCGTGAAGGGGTGACACGTTAAGCGCCCCGGCCCGCCCCACCCCGGCTTGCCCCGCCCCACCCCGCACCCTCGCCGAGGTCGGTAGACGTTACGTGCCGAGGTCGGTCGAATTGGCGAGCGCGCTACAGTCATCCACATGGCACATCGAGGCTCCCGCAGCTCCAAGCGTCCCTACGCGGCGGGCCACAGGCCCCTGGACATGGACCGCCTGGCCTCCGTGCCGCGTACCCAGGTCGGCCCCGGAGGAGCGGAGTTCACGGTGCGGCGCGTTCGTGGCGGGAACAAGGATTATCTCTGCCCCGGCTGCAACCGGACGATCCCAGCCGGCACCCCGCATGTAGTGGCATGGAGCAACGAATCGTTGTTTGGCCCGGAGCGCGGCTTGGAGGAGCGGCGTCACTGGCATACCTCGTGCTGGGAGCGGCGCCTGTGGTGAGAAGAGCTTTCCAATCCCGGAGCAGCCGCACGAACCGGTTAGGCCAGTGGTTCGGGAGAGCGCTTCTCCCAGCCTGGTAATAGCCGATCCAGAGCGGTGCGCAACGGCACGATATCGCCGTCGCGACCGCCCTCACCAATGGTCATGGGGACCGGTTCCTCCGCTGGGTCTACGCCGAACAGATGATCGCGCAGTCCCAGTGCCCGGGTCAGGATGTAGAAGCGCCCAGAGGTATCGATACCCACCGACTGATCCTGACGCAGGTACCAGCCGGTCAGCGAGGTGCGCGCCGATCCGCCCCCGTATCCCTTGACCCGCAGCGGCTGCGCTGCCAGGCCCTCGGCCTTGGCGACGGCGAGGAACAGGGAGACGATCCGTGCGGCTCGCTGATGCTCGGCATTCTGCCTCGCCGCGAGCATCCGGGCGCGCTCGGCCGCGGCCTCCCGACGGCGTTGCGCCCAGTCTCCGGGCTCGGAATCACGCGGGGTGGCAGGTGACCGCTGTGCTTGCGGGGCGTCGGCGGAGTCGGCTCGAGCGGGGGAGGGATCGGCGTCCTTGCTGTCCATAGCACCAGACTACGACGATGTGCCATGGTGTCTGTGGCGCGCTTGTCGCACACTAGAGCTATGCAGTCACCAAGCCCACCTCAGCAGCGCCCTCCAGAGTCTTTTGCAGCGCAGCCCCGGGACGGGCGCACCGCGCGGCTTCACATCAACCTTGATCCGACCTCCACCGAGCCGGTGTTCTCGCAGATATGTGCGGCGGTGAAGGCTGATATCGCGGACGGTCGACTACCTGCAGGCAGTCGCCTGCCCCCTACACGTGCTCTCGCGGCCCAGCTGAGCATCGCCATAAACACGGTGGCGAAGGCATACCGTGAGCTCGAGGCGCAGGGCTATATAGAGGGCCGCGGGCGCCGCGGTACCTTCGTGCGCGACCCGTCGGGGGCTGCCGGGGATCGCGAAGTCATGCGCTTCGTTACCACCATGCGCTCCTTGGGAGTGCCGCTGGAGGACGCGCTGGAACAGGTGCGCCGCGCCTGGCCCTGACCGGCGGCCCGCCCGGCCCGGTGGCTTACGCTGCAGAGCCGCCCCGCGCATTCACCGGGTGCGGGCCGTGGACCGCGGGTGCTCGCCCGGATCACCCTCAGCCTGCAGATCCGCAGTATCCTCAGCCTCGTCCGCCTCGACGTCGGCTGCGGCCTCTGCATCGGATTCTTGCGCCGGAGCGCCGTCGGCCTCGGCTCCCAGCGCCTCGGTGATCACATCCGAGAAGACCGGAACCGGAGGCACCGCGTTGCCGAGGACGCCTCGCATCTCCTCCAGGTAGCCGGCAACGGAGTCCCGCTGGCGCTCCAGCTCCTCCACATCCCGCGCTGCCGCGGACTTCTCGGCGTCGGCGTCGGCCCGGGCGTCCTCGATCAGCTGCTTGGCCTGCTCGCGGGCCTGCTGCACAATCTCCTCCGCCTGCCGGGTCGACTCCTCAAGGCGAGCCTGGGCGGACTCATCGGTCTCGGCGCGCACGGCCTCGGCCCGCTTGAGTGCTTCTTCCAGTCGAGCCTCGGCATCGGCCGCCTGCGCCTGTGCCTGCTCATGCATCTGTGCGATACGGCTGCGCGTGGCCTCGTGCGCGGCCGCATCCTCCTGGGCGGCGGCCTCGTGCGCGGCCGCAACTTCCAAAGTGGCCTGCTGACGCAGCTCTGCGGCCTGCGCGCGAGCGGCCTCTGCATCAGCCTGGGCCGAACGGCGCAGCTCATCGGACTCGCGGCGTGCCGAGCTCAGCAGCTCCTCCGCCTCGGCGCGGGCCTTCTCAACGGTGAGCCGGGCCTCCTCCCTTGCTGCGTTAAGTGCCGACTCCGTCTGCTCGGAAGTGGAGCGCCGCAGCTCCTCGGCCTCCTGCGTCGCGGAATCACGCCGCTCGGTGGCCTCACGCTCGGAGGTCACGGCCAGCTGCGCCGCAGCCTTCTGCGCCTGGGCACGTACGACCTGGGCCTCACGCTCCGCAGTGGCACGGAGCTCGGTGGCGGCGGACTCGGCGTCAGCGGAAATCTGGGCTGCCCGGCGCTCAGCCGTGCCGACAAGCTCGTCCGCCCGGGCCTGGGCGTTAGCCAGCGTGGTGTCCGCCTCGCTCTTGCTGCGGGCGCGCAGCTCAGCGGCGTCGCGACGGGCGTCGGACAGGAGAGAGGCCGCTTCGGAAGAGCTGCGCTCGGACAGGTTCGCCGCATTGGCGCGCGTGCGGGTCAGCAGCGCATTCGCCTCCGCGTTCGCCTTGGACAGGACGGAGGCACTCTGCTCCTCGGCGCTGCGCAGCAATTGCTCGATACGTGACCCCAGCCCCGCATAGGTCGGTTTGTCGGACTCACGCAAGCGCCGCTGGGCCTCCGCGAGCTCACCGGCCAGGGTCATCGCCCGCTGGTCGAGGCTGGCGACCTCGCGGCGGGCATCCCGCAGCTGGCGATTGAGTGCCTCCAGCCGCTGGTCGACCTGCGCACGATCGTATCCACGCATGGTGATGGCGAACTCTTCGGTGTCCTCGGCCACGTCAACTCTCCTCCTGGGCCGGGTTGGGACGGCCCCACCAACACAGCGTAGCCCCTGCACAATCCGCGCGGAATCGGTAAATACTGCGGTTGTCCGGGGAGCCTCGCGGCCACCGCCGTAAATCCACGGATTCGACTTGTCAGTAGGCTCGGCGGTGCCGCGATGACCGCGACGACTCGGCGCGTCCCGGCCCTGTGATCAGCGCGGAGCCGGACTTTGACCTAGGCTTCAGCTTATGGCGCAGCAGCCTGTGATCTTCGCCGGTAGCGGTGCGAGCCGGCGGCGCTCATGGGATTCTGGCGCACGGCCGCGTCCTTCGCCGTTACCGCGGCGTCGATGCGAGTCGTGCACGCCTGCCCGTCGGCTAGGCGGGTCCATGTCCACGAGTCCGAGGAGAAGCGCGTCGTGAATCGACGGATCCTGAGCGTGATCATTGCCGTTCTCGGCCTGGTCGCCATTGCCCTGGCAGTCTGCTCCGCCACCGTGTGGCGCCCCAGCTCGACTGCACAGGCGAGCCTCGCCCAGAACCCCGACCAGCACTACGTCGTCACCGAGCCGGGCGTACTGAGCCTCGTCGAGTCCGACGTGAAGGTCACCGCCACCGCCGCATCAGCCGATCAGCAGGTCTTCATCGCGGTCGGGCATGCGCAGGATGTCGACGCCTGGCTTGCCGCGGACCCCTTCATCTCCGTGACCGGCCTGCTGGACTGGAACACGCTCGCCTCCGAGGCGGTAACTACACGCTGTCCCGAAGACGCGGCGGTCCCCACATCCGCGGCCTCCGCGTCCGCCGAGGACGCGACCGCCGCGGCTACCGCCGCGGAGTCCGGGGCGACGGAGGGATCCGAGGGATGCACCGACCTGGAGAACAGCGATGCCGATCCCGCTGACTCGGACCTGTGGATCACCTCCAAGACGGGCACCGGCTCGGCCACGCTCGAGCTGGACACCTCCGGATCCGATCTGGTGGTGCTGGTAGCCACCGACGGCGCCTCCAACGCCCCTCAGCTGTCGCTGTCCTGGCCGCGGCACGTGTCCACTCCCTGGCTCATCCCCGGCCTGGTGCTGGGCGGCATGCTGCTGCTGGTGGGCGTCTTCCTGTTCCTGATCGACATCCAGATGCGGCACGCGGACGAGCAGCGACGCGCCCGTGCCGCACAGCGAGCCGCACGCATGGCGCAGGCGGATTCGGTGGCTACTGTGGGCATCCCGCAGATCGGTGATCCGGACCGACCACTGACCCGCCGCGAGCAGCGAGACAAGGAACGTGCCGAGCAAGCCGGTGAGGAGTGGGTAGACCCGCGCACCGGGGCCGTTTACCTCGGCGGGGTGGAAGCGCCTTCCGTTCCTCAGGCACCCGCCCCCGAGCCGGAGGACCTCGCGGCGGGGATCGACGCCGTCGGGGCCTCCGGTGCGGCCCGTGGCAGCGCCGTCGTCCCGGGGCTCGATGCCGAGGCCACCGCCGCTTACAGAGCCGGCCGTGAGCTCGCCGACGACGTTCCGCTGGCACTGGCTACGGCGGAGGGGACGACCGACGCGGACGCCCCTGCGCAGTCGGCCGGAGACGTCGCCGCAGACGGCCCCGACGCTGCCCAAACGGCCGAGCTCGACGTGCTGGAGCCGGACGCACTGGCCGAGTACGAGAACACCGCGGAGGCTGAGCAGGCGGATGCGGACAGCCAGTCCGCGCAAGCCCCCTCCGGTGCCGAGGCAGGCGGCGAGGACCCCGCCGAAGACGACCGCGCCGACGACGGTGAAGACGGTACTGCCGATCCCCGCAATGAACAGTCCGACGAGGAGCACCACGCATGATCACCAGCCGCCGCGCCTTCATTACCTCTGCGACAACCGCAGTGACAGCCGTTGCACTTGCCGCGTGCTCGCAGGACGTGCCTAAGAACGCTGCCGACGCCTTCAGTCCGACGCCGCAGCCGGTGCTCGACTCCGAGCGGCTGACCACCATCCTCAAGCGCATTCAGACAGGGATGGACGCAGCGGACGCGGACAAGAATGCGGAGGCCCTGAAGGGATACCTAACCGGTCCCGCGGCCCGCATCCGCGGCGAGGAGTACAAGCTCGCAGCGGCCGCCTCGGACGACTCAGTGGTACACACCTTCACCACCGACAGCCAGGCGGGGACGGTGGCGCTGGCCACCGATTTCCCCCGCACGGTGCTGACCATCACCGATTTCGCCGAGGATGAGCAGGGTTACCTCCTTGCCCTCACGCAGGACTCAGCCAGGGAGAACTATCAGCTGTGGGGCTGGACCCAGCTCTTTGCGGGCGTCGAGATCCCCTCCACCTACGCCCCGGCCGTAGGCACCGAGCAGGTTGCGGCAGACGATTCCACCGGCCTGAAGGCCAGCCCGCAGGAGGTTCTGGACGCCTACGTAGATGCTCTCAACAACCCTGACGGCGACAATGGCAAGCTGTTCGCCGACGACATCCTGCGCCAGCGCATCGCCGCGGAACGCAGTGCCGACCTCTCAGAGGTAGGCGAGGTCAGTGTCAGCGCCAAGGTGGGCACCGACGGGTTCAAGAGCCTGCGCACGGCCGATGGCGGCGTCATCACCATGACTACCCTGAGCTTCGCAACGGAGTACAAGAAGACCGTCGCTGGGGCGAACCTCGCGCTTGACGGCAACGTGGGGGCGCTGATGGGCGAGGACCGGGAGGTCGTTGGTGCCGCCACAGCGAATTACGACGTCATGATCGCCTTCCTCATCCCCGCCGCCGATGCCGAGGCCAATGCCTCCGCCCTGGGAATGGACCTGGTACTCGCCTCGGTCTCGCGCGACGACTCCCAGGCGCCCGCAGAGGACGCCGAAGCCACCGACTGACGCCCGGGGCGAACGGGCACCGATCCGCACTTCGGGTGGGACTACGCTCCCAGGCGTAACGGAACAAGCTGTACTGACAGACTGCGGGCCCTGCCCGAGAAAGGCACACCATGAGCATGTTCGGTGCCGTCGACCTGTCCGCCCTGGCCCCCAAGCAAGGGGCCTCACCGACTACGGCGCCGGTCAGTGGCGCACAGGGCGGTGCCGTCCTCGACTCAGGCGGCGCGGGAGACCTGGTCGTGGACGTGGACGCATCCAATCTGCGTGACATCGTCGAGGGCTCAGCGCGTGTCCCGGTAGTCGTAGTGCTGCACACGCCCCGTTCACAGGCCTCAACCGACCTGGCGGCGCTGCTGGAGCGACTGGCCGGAGAGTATGCGGGCCGTTTCCAACTGGCCCGCGTGGACGTGGACGCCGCGCCTGAAGTGGCGCAGGCGCTGCAGGCCACGGCCGTGCCCACGGTAATAGCGCTGATCGCCGGCCAGCCGGTGCCAATGTTCCAGGGCAGTGTCCCCGAGGAGCAGTTGCGCGCCGTACTCGACCAGCTGCTGGAGGTGGCCGCACGCAACGGCGTCGATGGCCAGGTCGCCGTCGATGCCTCGGCGCAGGCCGCCGTGCCCACCGAGCCGGAGGAGACGGAGGTGGAGCGAGAGGCCCGCGAGGCCATCGAGCGCGGCGACTGGGCTGCGGCAGAGGCGGTCTACGATCACGCAATCGCCAATGCGCCCGCCGACGACGAGCTGAAGGCGGCTCGTAACCAGGTCCGCATGCTCGCCCGTATGGACGGCCAGGACCCAGCCGAGCTGCTGGCGGCGGCAGATGCCCCCGGCGCGGGCCTGGACGCCCAGCTCGCCGGCGCGGATGCCGCTCTCGCTCTGGGAGATGTCAACGCCTGCCTGGGGCGGGCGCTGGAAGCCGTGCGCAGTCACAGCGGCGAGGACCGTGAGCAGGCCCGAGTGCGCCTGCTGGAGCTGTTCGAGGTCATCGGGACCACCGCCCCCGAGGTCGCCCGGGCCCGCCGCCAGCTCGCCACCATCCTGTACTGAGGTCGCCGCGACCCGCACGCTCATGATGTCATGCGGCTGACTGACTGCGTAAGTGGTGCCCGCATCGGTCAGGTGCCGTGGGCGCGGATCGTGACGCAGGCAACGCGCAGACAGACGACGGCGCCCGCCCCATAGCAGGGGGCGGGCGCCGTCACGCTAGTCCGGAGTCCGAGTCGGTGGCCGTCAGGCGATCGGCTGCGGCTCGATACCCCACACCTCGGCGTAGTCGCTGATGGTGCGGTCGGAGGAGAAGCGGCCGGAGCGGGTGATGTTCACCCAGGCCTTGCGCTGCCAGGCACGCTGATCGGCGTAGTCGGCGGCCATGGCGTCCTTGGCCTCGCGGTAGGCGGCGAAGTCGCCCAGCACGTAGTAGACGTCCGCGTCGGCACCCTCCAGCAGGCTGCGGCGCAGGTCCGCGAACCAGCCGGAGCCGTTGTCATCCAGCGTGCCGTCGGTGAAGGCGTCCAGCACCCGCTTGAGCCCGGGGACGGACTCGTAGGTAGCGTGCGGGTTGTAGGAGGCGCGCAGGGCGGGCAGCTCGTCCTCGGTAGCTCCGAAGATGTATGCGTTGTCATCCCCAACGGCGTCGAGGATCTCCACGTTGGCGCCGTCGAGCGTACCCAGGGTCAGGGCTCCGTTCATCATGAACTTCATGTTGGAGGTCCCGGAGGCCTCCTTGCCGGCCATGGAGATCTGCTCGGAGACATCCGCGGCCGGGATGATGTGCTCAGCGGGGGAGACGTTGTAGTTGTGGATGAAGACCACCTTCAGGGTCTGGGAGACCACCGGGTCGTTGTTGACCAGGTCCGCGATCGCGTTGATCAGCTTGATGATGGCCTTGGCGCGGATGTATCCCGGAGCCGCCTTGGCGCCGAAGATGAACACGCGCGGCGGCACCTGCAGCGACGGGTCCTCCTTCATACGGAAGTACAGGTCCAGGATGTAGATGGCGTTCAGGAGCTGGCGCTTGTACTCGTGCAGGCGCTTGATCTGCACGTCAAAGATCGCGTCCGGGTCGATCTCGATCCCCTCGCGCTCGGCCACCCAGGCGGCGAAGTCCACCTTGTTGGCGTGCTTGATCTCGGCGAGCCGGTCCAGCAGCGCGTCGTCGACGGCGTCGGTGTGCGCACCGAGCAGGGACAGGTCCTTGACCCAGGCATCCGAACCGGTCGCCTCATCCAGCAGCGCGGACAGCCGGGGGTTGCACTGGCGCAGCCAACGGCGCGGGGTCACGCCGTTAGTCTTGTTGTTGAAGCGCTCGGGCCAGATGTCGTGCCACTCCTTGAGAGTGTCGCGCTTGATGATCTCGGTGTGCAGCGCGGCCACGCCGTTGATGGAGTAGGAGGCGTAGCAGGCGATCCACGCCATGCGCACCTTGTCGCCGGACAGCGGAGCCATGTAGTCGATCCGCATCTGGTCCAGACCGCGCTCGGCCATGTCCTGGCGGAAGCGGCGGTCGATCTCGCGGACAATCTCGGCGATGCGGGGGAACAGGCGGTCGAAGATGGACATCTCCCAGGTCTCCAGGGCCTCGGCCAGCACCGTGTGGTTGGTGTAGGCGAAGGTCTTGGTGACGATCTTCCAGGCCTGGTCCCAGCCCAAGTGGTGCTCGTCCATGAGCAGGCGCATGAGCTCGGGAATAGCCAGCACCGGGTGGGTGTCGTTGAGCTGGACGGAGTTGAAGTCCGCGAAGCCGCTCAGGTCCTCACCATGGTGGGTGACGTAGTTGTCGACGATCTCCTGCAGGGAGGCGGAGCAGAAGAAGTACTGCTGGCGCACCCGCAGCACCTTGCCCTCGTAGGTGGTGTCATTGGGGTAGAGCACGCGGGAGATGTCGGCGGTGCGCTCGCGCTCAACGATGGCGTCGGTGAAGCGCTGGGAGTTGAAGGCGTCGTAGTCGAACTCCTCCATGGGCTCAGCCCGCCACAGCCGCAGCGTGACCACGTTCTTGGTGCCGTAGCCGGTGATCGGCATGTCGTAGGGGACAGCGCGCACGGTCAGGTCGTTGTAGCGGACGATTCGCTGCGCCTCCTCGCGGCGCACCACGAAGGGGTAGCCCTCCTCCATCCACGGATCGGGGTGCTCGGTCTGGAAGCCGTCTTCGAACAGCTGCTTGAACAGCCCGTAGCGGTACAGGATGCCGTAGCCGGCCACCGGCAGGTCCAGGGTGGCGCAGGAATCCAGGAAACACGCGGCCAGGCGGCCGAGCCCACCGTTGCCCAGAGCGGCGTCGGGTTCCTGCTCGAGGATGTCGGTCAGGTTCTGGCCGAAGGCGTTGACGGCCTGGGTGGCCTCCTCAACCAGCCCGAGGTTGGTCAGGTTGTTCAGCAGGGCGCGTCCCTCAAGGAACTCGGCGGAGAAGTAGTGCTCCATCCGGCCAGCGCGGTACTTCTGCTCGGTGGCGTACCAGTCGTCTGCGATGGCGTCGACGACGGCGGCGGAAAGTCCCTGCCACACCTCCATCTGCGTGGAGGCGCCGGCGGGGCGACCGGAGGCGGACCTGACCTGGGAGGGCACGGTCTGGACCAGGTTCTGCGTCATTCTTCTTCCCTTGTCAGACTACGGAGACCGCCGTTGCAAGAAGCACCTGCAACGGCTGAAAGAGTGTACATTGCGTTGGTTCGCTATTGGGGCGGGGACCGCACGCATGCATGCACCGGGACCATACCCGTCTCTACAAGGTCACGCGCCAGCTTTCTTGCTCACAACGGTGTGGGACTTAACGGCGACGTAGTCGAAAAGGCCCTTGATCCGCATGAAACAGGGCCTAAGGTCCATGCCTTGCTGGAGTGTGAGACGCGCCGGGCCATCCGGCCGGATGACCGAATGCGATGTCCTCCAGGCGCGATTGCTCGTCTCGGGACTGGAGCTGCCCGAGGACCTGGGAC